>CAMCTU010000126.1 GCA_945878525.1 Sphingobacterium thalpophilum | reverse complement strand
GCTTTTTCTTCGCCTGCCGTATTGTAGTTTTCGCTGTCTGTATTTTCTATTTCTTCACTCATCCTTAAGTATGAAATTCTATTGTGGTAAATATAAGTTATCAGATTAAAAACCGAGCGCTAAGTTTTAAACAGCCCCTGATTAAATTTTGTTTGCAGATAAAATTGAAATATTTAATTCCTGAAAATTGACGTTAAAAAATTTTGTCATATAATCAGATTGAAAATTGACGTTCACTATTTTAATTTAAATTCGCTTATCAAGGCAACCATTTGAATCCTTATTTCGTGTATACAATAAATAGCTATTAAATTGAGTAATTCGGTTCAGCAGTTACCTGAACAACTTCGTAAAGATTGTATAAGCGGGGTAGCTGGTAGTCAAAAAAAGTTGTATTATAATTTTTATGGCTTTGCTATGGGTGTATGTTTGAGGTATGCCCGAAACAGGGATGAGGCAGTAGAGATCTTAAATGATGGTTTTTATAAAGTTTTAACACGTTTAGATAAGTATGACCCCTCGAAGCCATTCTTACCCTGGCTCTCCCGAATTATGACCAATACGGCGATAGATCATTATCGCGCAGAATTGAAACATCCAATAACCAGCGACCTAGCTGAGCTAGAAATCAAGGGTGATTAAAATGATATTCAAAGCAAGTTAAATTATGGAGATCTGCTTAAGCTTGTACAGACCCTACCCCCTGGATACCGGACAGTTTTTAATTTATTTGCGATTGATGGTTATACTCATGAAGAAATATCAGAAAAGTTGGGAATATCAGTAGGAACTTCGAAATCAAATTTATTTAAAGCGAGGCAAAAACTCAGGTCGATGCTGGAATTGGATGATAAAACAACAGAAATAAATACAAGTCAGAATACAGGAATAATTATTAATGAACAATTTGAGCCCAAACAAGACAGACAAAATTTTCAGACAGGCACTTAAAAAAGGTCCGGATCTTTCCCCATCTGAGAAAGACTGGAATGATATGGAGCGTCTACTGAATGGCAAGCCCAACAAACGGCCTATTATCGGCTGGTTATACTGGCAGGCAGGAATTGCTGCAGGCTTGCTTATTTTCTTATCACTATGGTTAACACGTGAACAAGAGATCAGATTGGCTGATGGAGAAAAGATAGAAAACAACAGAATTGTGAATCAAAATAAAGAAAATCAATATCTGGATAAAAAAACTGAAAATACACTTCAACCTATTTCCGCATCTGATACGCTTAATCCTGAAGACAAAAAATCTTATGCATTTGATCAATTACTGCTAAAACAAGACAAAAAAAAATTACCTAAATCGTTTAGAGAATCGCCCGTTACAATAAGTATCAATCCGGAAATTATTCAAGAATTCCAGCTTTTAAACAATGTCCTACTTCTGGAAGCAAAAAATATAAGCAAGCTCACCACCCTTGATTTATCATCTGTTGAAAATTTGACTTTAAATGCCAAAAATTTGGCAGCTCTAGATACTGTCTCAAAGAAAGCAAATAAAAACAATGAAAACCCAACAGGAAGAATCAGTTTAAGCATGGCTTTTACAACTGATATGAATACTGTAAATGGTATTGGAAATAGCAAAGTCGGATTAAGTGGAGGCTTAGGAATAAACTATAGAATTGCAAAAGGTATTTCTGCAGGTACCGGTATATACTATTCACAAAAGAAATATAGTTCCGATAGAAACTCATACTTTACGTCCCTAAAACCATTCTCAACCTGGGCAAGTTACTCCAGACGAATTGATGCTGATTGCCGTGTGATTGATATTCCGCTTAACATGAATGTATCCTTAATTAAAACTCCAAAGGCCAGTATTATAGCAACTGCAGGATTATCTTCATACATTATGCTATCTGAGAATTACAATTTCATCTATACTCCTACAATCTTATTTCCTTACACAGGAAGAGATTATACAATCAAAAATCAAAACCAGCATATCTTAAGTGTTGTAAATTTATCAGTTGGTGTTGAAAAGCCAATTGGAAATCAAACCAGCATTGTTATTCAGCCTTATGCTAAATTACCAATATCAGGAATCGGACAAGGTGCAACAGAATTGAAATCGTTCGGAATTGGATTCCAGCTTAATTATTCCATGAAGAAAAAGAATAAATTCTTCAACAGAAAACAGGAATAATTAATTTTTCTTAACAAACACCAACTCAACACGACGATTTAATTGACGGCCGTCATCATTCATATTATCTGCAACTGGTGTTGTATATGATTTGCTGAGGGCAGGTATCCGTATTTTCTCACCAAGAATTTCACTAACAGCAGTTATAACGGCCTTGTTTCTGCGATCCGAGAGTGCATAGTTGTAATCCAGACTTCCGTAATTATCCGTGTGACCTGATATATTAATTGAATATTGATTTCTTACCTGCTTAAATTTATCAATAGCATTCCGGAGTTTAGACATTTCTGTCTCTGTAATTTCTGACTTGTCAAAATCAAACAAGACAATAATATTTGGCATTTCAATTTCCGGCTCAGAAAGTACCGCTTTCCTCTGTGAAGGTGATGGTATATCAATAGGTTTTGGAGTAGCCACTGCACCCTTCTTAGGTTGAACGGGCTGAACAGGTTGAGAAGGAACTGTATTTGGCTGAGAAGCAATAGCGGGAGCTTGTTGGGAAACAGGATTGGGAGCTTGTTGAGAAACGGCAAGCGGCTGCACTGCAGATTTAGCAATTTCCATTTTAAAATTTGAAGGAAGAATTTCCTCAATCGTTTTTCCCTGTAAGATCAAATTGGCATCAATTACCTTGCTCAAATCAGGGTAATCGATAAATCCAGGCTGCTGAATATCTTTTTTAGAAGTCAGACTTCTGTCCTCAATAAAGACTCCTGAATCATAAATATTATCTGCAACATCAGCGATAACTATCTTTAGATGATATTTCTTGTAAGGGGTAACAAAACTTTGCGCCACAAGCTTTTTAGTTATTCCATCGTAACGCAAATTACGGTAAAGGTTAGCATCAAGAGTTTTCAATAGTTCCGGATCAGCCTGAATTACCGTCTGGTCACCGGGAACTGGACCGTTTATGGCAAAGATTGAACCAATACCTCTTAATACTCTGCCCGGTAAAGTCCCCTTGTAGGTTGATTTTAATGGTTCCTGTCTTTTGATAACAACCTGCTTGTATAAATTATTATCGATAAAGTGATCTTGGTTCAGTTTAAAGTTTACTGTATTTATACTTACAGGAACTTCACCTCCGGGGATCAAAGCGATATTTTTAGAACTGTTCTCATCAGACACGATAAATGCAAAAACATCATTATAAGGTGAATCGACATATTCTGGATATTCATCAGAGCCAAACTGATAATTAAATTGAATACTGTTATCCAGGGGAACAAAATCGAACTCAACACTGCAGATATCAAATAACTTACCACCTAAAATGGCCGCTAGATCAGGATCAGTTTGGGGAGATAAGATATCTCCAAAAGTTGAACTTTGATTATGGGAATTATTATATCCTGCAACATTATAGGAGTTTCCTGTTGAAAGAATTAAACCCTTTTGAACCTGCAAAATATTGCCTGCACTTGTATAGGACAAGGAAGAAAGCGGATATCCTTTAAATTTAATATTCCCAACAACCACTCCCTGTCCGCTAAAATTTTTCTTTACCCATTCGTCCACCTTGATGGACGATAATCTGATCTGTGCGATACTATCCGCGGCAGATAATAAAACTGCAATAAGCAGGAATAAATATTTCTTCATCATTAGTCGATATAATAAATCGGATTTTCAATAAAGTTCTATTGAAAACTCCAATTTAACAAGGGATGGGATAAAATAACATCCAAGCAATACACAATTTACGATTATTTTTGAAGTCTTGTTTCTGCAAAGGCAAAAGGGAGCAAACTTTTTATTCCTACCGTACGAATAACAGACCCATTGAGGCAATAAAAGAGAACATTGATCGGACTGGACTGTTTCTTTTCGTATTCTGCCATAACCTGAAGGCAGGCACCGCAGGAGGTAACCGGTTCCTTTATTTCAAAATGATCAGTCTGAGCACTTATTGCCATGCTTATAATCTTGTCATCGGGATAGGCGGAACCAATTGCGAACAGGGCAACCCGTTCAGCACATAAACCTGAGGGATAAGCCACATTTTCCTGATTACTGCCATACACTACCTTCCCACTCGCGAGTAGTACAGCCACCCCCACCCTGAAACCAGAATAGGGCGAATGAGAACTTGCCATTGCTTTTATTGAATCGAGGCAGAGATTTCTATCGGAATTACTTAATTCATCAATAGAAGAATATTCCTCAAAAGAAATGGAAAGATTTTTTTTCTGTATCACAGGGCATCTGCTAATAATGCTGTAGCTTCCTGCTCCTCAGCAAGAAAATCAACCTCCACACGGAGATTCTGAATAATATGCTGCTGTCTGTCGGGGGTATTTTTACCCATATAATACTCCAGTATGTTCTTAATACCTTGTTCTTTTGAAAGAATTACAGGATCAAGACGAATATCTGCTCCAATAAACAAACCGAACTCTTCAGGTGATATTTCACCCAATCCTTTAAATCTGGTTATTTCGGGCTTGTTACCTAGTTTATGTATAGCCCGCTGTCTTTCTTCATCACTATAACAGTAAATAGTTTCCTTCTTATTTCTGACCCTGAAAAGCGGAGTTTGAAGAATTGAAACATGTCCAGCTTTAACCAGATCGGGGAAAAACTGAAGGAAAAAGGTCATCAGTAGTAAGCGGATGTGCATTCCATCAACATCGGCATCAGTGGCAAAGACAATGTTATTGTACCTTAGATTATCCAATCCATCCTCAATATTCAATGCATGCTGAAGCAGATTAAATTCCTCATTTTCATAAACAACCTTTTTTGTCAAGCCAAAGCAATTGAGAGGCTTACCTTTCAGACTGAATACTGCCTGAGTCATTACATCCCTGGATTTTGTAATAGAACCACTCGCAGAATCTCCCTCAGTTATAAATAAGGTAGTATCTTGCTTTCGTTCATGATTATCTTCAAAATGAATTTTGCAATCCCTCAATTTTTTATTGTGTAATGATGCTTTTTTTGCACGCTCATTTGCCAGTTTTTTGATTCCGGCAATATCTTTTCGTTCACGTTCAGATTGTAGTATTCGTTTCAACAGAGCATCCGCGTCTGAAGGGTGTTTATGCAGATAATCATCCAGTTCCTTTTTAAGGAAATCATTAATGAAAGTACGAACTGAAGGACCATCAGGAGCTATATTTTGTGAGCCAAGTTTGGTTTTCGTTTGCGATTCAAACACAGGCTCCTGAACTCTGATTGAAATAGCAGAAACTATAGAAGCCCTTATATCCGAAGCATCAAACTCCTTTTTGTAAAATTCACGAATCGTTTTAACTACTGCTTCCCTGAATGCTGCCTGATGTGTTCCTCCCTGGGTGGTATGCTGTCCATTGACAAAAGAATAATATTCTTCACCATATTGCTGACCATGGGTCATTGCCACCTCTATATCCTCACCCTTCAGGTGGATGATCGGATACCTCAGTGTCTCTGCTTCAGTATTACGGGTCAGCAAATCATATAAACCCCTTTCAGAGAAAAATTTGGTTCCATTAAAATTAATAGTTAGTCCGGAATTAAGAAACACATAATTCCAGATCATGCTCTCTACAAACTCAGGGATATAATGGTAATTCCTGAAAATGGTTTCATCCGCGTAAAAAACAACTGAAGTTCCGTTTCTTTGGGTGCTTTCAGTTTCAGGTAAATCGTTCAGCAAAACCCCCTGTTCAAATTCAGCCTTTTTAGTCCGGCCATCACGATAAGACTGAACAGTAAAACTTGATGAAAGTGCATTTACTGCCTTGGTACCTACCCCATTTAAACCAACTGATTTCTGGAAAGCTTTTGAATCATACTTACCACCTGTATTAATTTTAGAGACACAATCGATCACTTTTCCAAGCGGAATACCACGACCATAATCACGAATAGAAACCTTTTTATCGCTTACTGTAACCTCAATTGTCCGACCAGAGCCCATCACAAACTCGTCAATAGAATTATCCAGAATTTCTTTAAGTAAAACGTAAATTCCATCATCATAAGCTGATCCATCACCCAGCTTGCCTATATACATGCCTGGTCGCAGGCGAATATGTTCTTTCCAGTCGAGCGACCGAATACTATCATCACTATAATCTGCTTCAGCCATTCTTGTCTAAATAATACCTTTACAACTACAAATTTAAAATTTAGATTGGCATAGCTCCTGCTTAGATTTCCACATTTAAACACCGGGAATATTGATCTGCTGCTTGCACAAATTGATGTATCTCCGGAGATTCCAGCTTTCGCTGGATCCAATAGCTATCGGATGACAAAGATTGCTTGATGAATGGTCTATGAGGTTCCCGCTTTCGCGGGAATGACAAAATAGTGATGGGGACAAGGAGATTCCAACTTTCGCAGGAATGACCAAGGTTGCTTGATGAATGTTAAGTGAGGTTCCCGCTTTCGCGGGAATGACAAAATGGTGATGGGGACAAGGAGATTCCAGCCTCCGCTGGAATCGTAATACGAAACCGTTTGATTAAGATGATCATGACTTCAAGGCATGATCGTGTAGCGGTATAGTTCATTAAATTTATATCAACCAAAACCGATTCCAGCGAAGGCTGGAATCTCCCTTAGCTCACTCATGATTTGTCATTCCCGCGAAAGCGGGAACCTCCCAATCTTAAAATAATGACATTGACACTTCGGGGTCAAGGTAAAACATTATTCTTCTTGTTAGTGATTTATACAAGCACAAAAGCCATAAAACAAAAAAGGGCTCCCTCAAGGAACCCTCATTAGATATAATTTCTTGTGTCTAAACCTTTCTTAACCTGATAATATGCAGATGATGCATTAATTTAATGATGGGATAAGAAGGATCAAATTCAAACCATTTTAACGCAAAATTCACATTATTTGGTTTTTTATGGTGGTTATTCTGAAACAATTCTCCAAGCATCAAAAAGTCGAGAGGGAGTGAATTCTTGCTATGATCATGATTATCATAATTTGAGTAACCATATTTATGTCCGCACCAGTTAACTACCGCACCGTGGATTGGTCCCATTAGAAAATGGATTGGAAGCAATAAAAACATCCACCAATATTCCGCGAAATACACATAAAAAGTTATATAAAGCGTGATAAAGATAAGGCGTGTAATCCAAAGATCACCAATTCTATCGATTAGCGGCCAAGTTGGATAATTATCACGAAAAGCAGGTTCTGGTTCAATCTTGAACCTGATGAAATCCAGGTAAATATTTTTAGTCTGTACCATCATTCCAATCACATCTTTGAAAAAATGCGGCGAGTGTGGATCCTTCACTGTATCACTATAGGCATGATGCATACGATGCATAATGGCATAAGCACGTGGATTAAGAAAGGAAGATCCTTGGGCCAGGAAGGTAGATAAATAGAAAACCTTTTCCCAAAAAGGACTCATTTTGAACATTTTATGAGAAGAGTAGCGATGCAGGAAGAATGTTTGAAAGAACAGTGACAAAAACCAGTGGGCAAGAAAAAAAATCAGAACTATCATAAATTTGAAAAGCTTTGGGTTGAAAGCATGAGAAAATAATTAAATTATGATAGTTAATTATACCTGAAATGTCACGAATTCATAGGCATTATCGTCCAAAATCATCCTGAACTCTAACAATATCAGATTCATCAGAAGGATTTGAAGCATCGGTATGTTGCCAGAGCTCTGCAATTACTCCCCAATCTTCAAGTCCGACAAGCCTGTGCCGCTCTCCTTGTTTTAGTACAATCTGATCACCCGGATTGTATCTCTTAAGTTCAGCCTCCTGGTCTGTAAAACTCGAAATAACCCCTACAGTACCGCTAATTACCTTCCAGATTTCTGCCCTTCGGTGGTGATACTGCCATGAAAGTCTGGTTTGTGGGGCTACGACTAAAATTTTCGGACTTAATTTCCCTGAGATCTTAAGCTGGTCGACAGCAATTCCACTGAAGTAGGTATCAGAAAATTTCTGAGCCTGATCTTCATTGATTACAAAGAAGCCTCCCCATGGCCTCTGCAAATCCATCAGCAAAATTTCAAATCCCAAAGATTCCAGATCCTCTTTTAATTTCCTGAAATGTTGTTCTTTCTGTAGTATATCATTCATATTCTGCAATTATAATTCTAAAGCAGCATAAATGCAATTTGCAGATAAATTAAGTACTCCTCTGGTTGGTGTTATCCACCAACCAGTCCAAATTGCTTATGGCACGGCGATAACACGGAACATAGATAACACCGACCATAGGGAATCAAGAAATGTGGTACGGTGACAACACCGACCAAAGGGGAAACACCAGAAAACTAATCTTTTTCAACTTTTTGCTCTAGTCTCAAAAATGCGCTTCTTCTGGGTGCAGGCAAATCAAAATCATCACCTTTTAACCCTTTCCAAAGTACTTCATTAAATAACCTGTCGTCATTTTTATCTACTTCCGCAAAATCAAAGCCTTC
>CAMCTU010000125.1 GCA_945878525.1 Sphingobacterium thalpophilum | reverse complement strand
TGCTTTTGATCTGGCATATCGCCTTCAGAATAAATTAAAGCAGTCTGATATTCAGGTTGAAAATGGGGTAGTAACTGCAAGAGGACTTTCTGCAAATTTAAAGCCATTGATTTCTCAAAATAAGATTATATCTGTACATAAATCTCCTGAATTAGATCAAATAGTTTATCATTTCAATCAGAAAAGTATCAATCTGTTTGGTGAACATCTTGTAAAAACCATTGCCTGGAAAGAAGGGAAAGATATTACGATAAGTCAGGGGGTAAGGCTGATAAAGGAATTCTGGAATAAAAAAATCGGGATCGATCCATCTTCAATGAATATTTATGATGGAAGCGGACTTTCGCCCGCCAATCGCATTACCACTGCAACAATGACTAAAATACTTCAAACCCTGGCAAAAGAGAGTTGGTTTGATAGCTATTACAATAGTTTTCCGCTTTACAATAACATCAAAATGAAAAGTGGCTCTATCAGTGATGTGATTGCCTACGCCGGTTATCATACTTCAGCTTCAGGAACTCCATTAGTTTTTTCTTTTATAGTAAACAATTACGACGGAAGTAGTTCGGCTGTCAGGCAGAAGATGTACAGGGTACTGAATGCACTTAAATATTAAACCCTTAATTTGGTTTGCCTTAGCCCCAATTTTATATAGAATGATTGGTTCAGATGGCTTGAATGAGGATTTTGTGGTCCTTAGTTCAAAATCATAGCGCATTTTTCTTGAATAATCTTCCTGTCATATTTTTATCAATATATCAATTAAAAATGAAATAGCGTATTTTCGCATTATGTCGAAAGCCATTATTATTGGTGCGGGTATTGCAGGTATTGCCACAGCAATCCGGCTTGCTTTAAGGGGTCATCAGGTTGAGGTTTTTGAAACATCTGATCAGGCGGGCGGAAAACTTTCTGAGTTCATGCTGGAATCTTTTCGTTTTGATGCGGGTCCCAGCTTGTTTACTATGCCTCAATATGTTGATGAGCTCTTTCGGCTTGCTGGTAAAGATCCTAAGGAATATTTCCAGTATAAGAAGCTGGATAACATTTGTAATTATTTCTATGAGGATGGTACAAGGATTCATGCATTTGCCGATCCTGAACTGTTTTCTGAGGAAATTGCAGATAAAACGAACGATTCAGCTAGTTCTGTACTGGATTTTTTGAAGAAGAGCGGGGATATTTATGAGATTACCAATCCTGTCTTTCTGCAGAGGTCTCTTCATAAATTAGGTAGCTACCTGAACCTAAGAACCCTTAAGTCTCTTTTTCGATTTCCCAAAATTGATGCTTTCCGTTCAATGAATGAGGCGAATGAAGCTAGATTTATTGATAGCAGAACGGTTCGCCTCTTCAATCGTTATGCAACATATAATGGGTCTAATCCTTACGAAGCCCCCGCTACACTAAATATAATTCCCCATTTTGAACAACATTTTGGTGCATATTTCCCGGTTGGAGGAATGTATGCCATTGTAACTTCACTTGTTAAACTGGCGACTGATCTTGATGTTAAGTTTTATTTTAATTCTTACGTTGATGAAATACAAATACAAAATAAAAAAGTAAGGGGGGTAAGTAGCGGAGGGAGAAGTTACCCCGCAGATATGATCATCTCCAATATGGATGTTTGGTACACGTATACTAAATTATTAAAAAATATCAAAGTGCCTGAAAGATTAAAGAATCAAGAACGTAGCAGCTCGGCTCTCATCTTTTATTGGGGAATAAATGAAAGTTTCCCCAACATGGATCTTCATAATATATTTTTTACAGAGGATTATCAGGAAGAATTCAGACAGATATGGGAGGAGAAAACTATATCTTCTGATCCGACAATATACGTGCAAATCAGTTCAAAAAGTAATCCTTCAGATGCTCCTGAAGGATCTGAAAACTGGTTCACCATGATTAATGTGCCCTCAAATCAGGGGCAGGATTGGGATGAACTAATCCGTGTATCGAGAAAAAATATTATTGAAAAGCTATCCAGGAATTTGGGAACGGACATAAGTCGACTGATTACCTGTGAATTTGTTCTGGATCCCAGAGGGATTGATAAAAAGACCTTCTCTTACCAGGGCTCATTATACGGTAGCAGTTCCAATAGCCAGTTTTCTGCATTTTTGCGACATGCTAATTTTTCATCTGCGATAAAGGATTTGTATTTTGCAGGAGGAAGTGTACACCCCGGAGGTGGAATACCACTTGCATTGCTTTCGGCAAAAATTGTAGATGGCCTGATCAATAAGTAGTATGGCTAAGTTTTTCTTATTTATTCCATGCGCTTAAAAAATTATATCTTTAAATATGCTTGAGCCTCGCCAGAATAAAATTATTTTTCAATTCTTCTCTTGGTATATAAATAAAATTATTAGATCAGACTTTCAAGAATTTAAATTTAATCACATAAAGTTTGAAACCAATCAGTCAATATTATTGCTTGCTAACCACTGCTCCTGGTGGGATGGCTTTTTGATGTTTCAGATTAATCGGCTCTATCTCAGGAAAAAGTTTTATGTAATGATATCAGAAGAAAATTATAGAAAAGTTTGGTTTTTTAAGTATTTGGGTGGTTTTTCGGTAAAAAAGAATTCCAGAAGTGCAATTGAAACTTTGGAATATGCCGGAAATTTGCTTGATGATCCTGAAAATCTGGTACTTATTTTTCCTCAGGGCAGACTTTACTCCGGGCACGTGGAAGAAGTCCTCTTTCAAAAAGGTCTCATTAATCTGATTAATAGCTCAAACAGAAAATTTCAATATATTTTTGCTGCAAGTTTTTTAGATTATTTTCAACATCGAAAGCCGATATTGACTTGTTATCTTCAGGATTGGGAAGGAGCAGAATTTACAAGTCTGCAACTCATTAAGAGTGCATATAATAAACATTATGAAACATCGCGTCAAAAACAGACTGCGCTTCAATTATAAGCATGATTCTTATTTACCTTATTTATTTCTTTCTTATTCTAAGGTTTACAGTAACTCTGTTCAACTTCATTTCCAATCCGAAATTGACCAAGTCCGCGAAAAAATACAATGATTTAGTTTCAATCCTAATCCCGGCGAGAAATGAGGAGCTAAACATCTTAGATCTTCTTGATTCAATTCTTAATCAGGATTATCAAAATTATGAAGTTATCATACTTGATGATCATTCTTCAGATCGTACTTTCAAGCTTTGCGCTGATTTTTGTGAAACTAATAGCCGTTTTAAAATAGTTAAAGGTAAGGAATTACCTAAGGTCTGGCTTGGTAAGAACTTTGCCTGTTCTCAACTGGCATCTTTGGCAACTGGTAAATACCTGATCTTTCTGGATGCAGATGAAACAATTTCTGATGGGCTAATTAACAACTCCATTCATCGTATGAAGTTAAATAAGCTCAGTCTGCTTAGTATTTTCACCGATCAGGTGACCATTACCGCGGGTGAACGATTAGTAGTTCCACTTATGCACTTTCTATTACTCAATCTTTTGCCACTGCGCCTGGTAAGGTTGTCAGTAAATCCCTCTTTCTCGGCGGCAAGCGGTCAGTTTATGATGTTTGAAACAGATAATTATAAATCTAATCAATGGCATGAGGAGGTAAAAGGAAAGGTGGTTGAGGATATTGAGATCATGAAACTAATAAAGGTCAATGGATACGCAGCTGAAGCTCTTCTCGCTAATGGGTACATTCACTGCCGAATGTATCGTTCATTTACTGAGGCTATTGAGGGTTTTAGTAAGAATTTTTTTGCAGGCTTCAATTATAATATATTCGGCCTGTTTTTTTACCTCATTCTTGTGGTTCTTGGACCTATAGCTATCGCTTACTTTCTGGATATTCAATTGGTTATGTTTGCCTTATCTCTGATTGTTTTAAGCAGAATAATGATATCACTTCTTTCAGGGCAGAGTATCTGGCGTAATCTGTTGATGCACCCATTTCAATTAATGTGCATGTTGTTTATTTCAGTTCAATCTGTGAAAAAGCATTTCACTAAAACTATATTATGGAAAGGTAGAATAATTAAAAGCTGATCATGAACAGGACACTATTTTGCAGCATAATCATTGTTTTATTTCATCTTGTGGGTCTCTATGGATTTCTGACACCGGCTTTGGAACTACTTTTTATTAAGCTGGTTCCTTATCATTTATTGTTGATGCTCGGACTGATGGTCTTCACCGTTAATGACAGATCTCTGGGCTTAATCAAATTTACTGCTGTTGTCTATTTGGCAGGATTTTTTATTGAGGTAATCGGAGTTAATACCGGTCAGATTTTTGGTGATTATATTTATGGAACTGCTTTAGGAATTAAGTTGTGGGCTACTCCCTTGCTGATCGGAGTAAATTGGTTGATTTTGGTTTACAGCACCGGTGTATTTCTTGAAACATACAATTTTAAAAGTAAATGGTTGTTCTCAGCTTTAGGTGCGGGTATTTTATTAGGAATTGACTTTCTAATTGAACCGGTTGCTATTAAGTTTGATTATTGGTCCTGGTTTGAAGGAGTGATTCCAGTTCAAAACTATTTAGGATGGTATATTTTTTCTTATTGCCTGTTTCTGTTTTTTTCTGCTTCCAATTTCAATAAGAAAAATAAAGCAGCAGTGGTTCTTCTTTTTGCTCAACTATGTTTTTTCCTTGCCCTTAATTTATGGGCCATCTGACAAACATTTTCGTATTTTTGCAATTAATCGGGTGATTTTAAGCAATTGAGTTAAAACAATGAAATATAATCTAAAGGTAACAATTGATCAGGATTCTGGATTCTGTTTTGGAGTGGTTTATGCCATTGATATGGCCGAAGAAATTCTTGCAGAAGACGGTTACTTGTTTTGTCTTGGCGATATTGTGCATAACGATGAGGAAGTAAAGCGCTTAAAAGCAATGGGTCTCAGGATTATTTCACACGAAGATCTATTGAACATTAAAAATGAGAAGGTATTAATTAGGGCTCATGGTGAAGCTCCTGAAACATACCGTTTGGCGCTTGAGAATAATATTACCCTTATTGATGCATCCTGCCCTGTTGTATTAAAACTCCAGAATCGGGTTAAAAACTCCTATGATAATAAAGAAAAAGTTCTTTTGTTTGGTAAGCATGGTCATGCCGAGGTAATTGGATTGCAAGGTCAGACAAATAATGAGGCTCTTGTTTTTCAGGATATTACAGAACTGGATAATGTAGAGCTCCCTCATAAATTTACATTGTATAGCCAGACAACTAAAAGCACTGCGAAATTCTACGAGATAAAAGATGAACTGATTAAACGGGGGTATGAGATTAAAGCAAATGATACTATTTGCAGACAGGTTTCAAGCCGGGATGAAGACCTTAGAAAGTTTGTTGTAAACTATGATCATGTAGTGTTTGTATCCGGAAAGAAATCCTCAAACGGAAAAGTTTTATTTGAGGTTTGCAAAAGTATTAACCCGAACACCTATTTTGTTTCTAGTGAAGAGGAGTTATCAAAAGAATTTTTTTCTCCCGACAATACAGTTGGAATTTGTGGCGCTACTTCTACTCCTTTGTGGCTGATGGAAAAGGTGAAGGCAGTGCTGGAAAAATATTAATTATTAGATAAAATGTCCAAAAGTCATTCCAATCAGGGTTTAATCATTGCACTGATAGTTATTGGATTATGGTTTTTTAGCATTATCAATCTGATGTTATTGAATGTAAATCCAGAAAATCCTCTCCTGTATTTGATGATCCTGGTTCAGATGCATTTATATACAGGACTATTCATTACAGCTCATGATGCTATGCATGGTACTGTGTCTCCGAATCCTGATCTGAATAATTTCATTGGACAAGTTTGTACTGCATTATATGCCGTGTTCCCTTTTAGTAAACTTTACGAAAAGCATCATAAACATCACAAGCATGTACACACGGCACTTGATCCAGATTATAATGATGGGAATTTTATTAAATGGTATATAAGTTTTATTACAGAGTATTTGTCTTGGTGGCAGGTTGTTGTAATGGCTTTAATCTTTAACATCCTTAAAATTTGGATTGCTGAAGTAAATCTTATCTTGTTTTGGGTATTACCTTCCTTACTTAGTACCCTTCAATTATTTTACTTTGGGACCTGGCTTCCTCACCATGGAGAACACACAAATAATCACCAATCAGGTACCCAGAAGAAAAATCATATTATTGCTTTTCTAACCTGTTATTTTTTTGGATATCATTATGAGCATCATAATTCACCTGGAACTCCCTGGTGGAATCTCTGGAAACTTAAAAATTGAAAAAAAATGTTTTTCTAAAGTCAAATAGAATTATGCATTTCCTTTAAATCATTCCTAATTCTATATTTGGCATTCTTTAAGATTCATATGAGCAAGCAAGGTATTTTATTAGTCAATTTGGGAACTCCTGATAGTCCCTCAAACTCAAATGTTCGTAAATACCTGGATGAATTTCTGATGGATGAACGGGTAATTGATGTTAACCCCATTTTAAGAACAATTCTGGTAAAGGGTATTATTGTTCCGTTTCGTGGACCTAAATCTGCTAAATTGTACAGGGAGATATGGTCAGATACCACCGGATCCCCATTAATGCATTACAGTTTACTTCAAAGGGAACTATTGCAGCAACGTTTGGGTGATGAATATCAGGTTGAACTTGCAATGAGGTACCAAAGTCCTTCTATTGATAGTGCCTTGAATAAATTAAAGGATGCACAGGTTAGAAATATTAGAGTAATACCCATGTTCCCTCATTATGCTTCTGCAAGTACAGGCTCTGTATTGGAAAAAGTTATGAAGCTGGTCAGGAAATGGCAAACTATTCCAAATATCTCCTTCATTAATTCCTTTCATGACAATGAGTTAATGATTGAGGCATTCGCTGATAATGGAAGAAAGCATAAACCCGAAACATTTGACCATGTTTTGTTTAGTTTTCATGGTTTACCACAAAGACAGCTTGTGAAATCAGATCATTCCAAAAAACATTGTCTTAAAGTGGAGAACTGTTGTTCAACTTTAACAGAAAATAATAAATTTTGCTATTCTGCTCAATGTCATGAAACTGCACGATTAATTGCAAATAAAATTGGTCTGACTGAAGATAAATACTCCGTTTGTTTTCAATCGCGTTTAGGCAAGGATCCTTGGGTTCAACCTTATACCAGTGAAGTAATAGAGCATTTGGCAGAAAAGGGAGTTAAAAGACTATTGGTATTTTGTCCCGCATTTGTCGCAGATTGTCTGGAAACAGTACATGAAGTAAGTGTTGAATATGGTGAGGAATTCAGTGCTTTAGGTGGTGAGCATGTTCAACTTGTAGAAAGCCTAAATGATCATCCACTCTGGATTGATGCTTTGGTTGAACTTGCAAAAGGTGGCTCAAATTAATTATTTCTGATATAATCCAGAATAGCCTGAGTTGCACCGGTATTGCTTTTTACGTAATCACTGGCAGCTTTACCCAGAGCTTCTCTTTTAGTGTCATTTTTTAGAGTCTCCATAACGGTAGCCAGTTCATTATAGTTTTTGATGCTGTAAGCTGCCCCGATCGATATAAGTTCAATTGCCTCTGGGAATTTTTGATACTTGGGCCCAAAAATAACAGAGAGTCCGAAGGCTGCAGCTTCAAGAGTATTGTGAATCCCTACACCAAATCCCCCGCCTATGTAGGCAATATCTCCATATTGATACGCTGATGATAACAATCCTATATTATCTATTATTAAAACCCTAAAATTTGGACTTAAGTTTTGGCTTTCTTCAGATTCTGTTTGAAGATTTTTAATCTCCGAATATCGGATTGAATTTGGAAATAGTGTTACAATTTCATTGATCCGTTCAGGTTTTACTTCATGAGGAGCGATTATAAATTTCCAATCCGGATAATTTTCATGCAATGTTGTGATCAGTTTTTCATCTTCCGGCCAGGTGCTGCCGCCAATAAATACTTTACTTCCCTTACTAAAGTCAGCAATAATTTGAATTTCAGTAGTGCTCAAAGCATTAAATGCCACTCTATCGAAACGGGTGTCTCCATTGACCGTGACATTTTTTAAACCTATATTCTTTAAAAGATCACTGCTAATCTGATTTTGTACAAAGAAATGTGAGACTTTGCTCAGAATTATACGGTGTAAACTCCCATACCATTTAAAAAAGATTTGCTCTTTTCTAAACCTACCTGAGATTACATAGAGCGGGATATTTTTTTTCGATAATTCATCAAAATAATGATACCAATATTCATATTTAGTAAATATTGCAATTTTTGGATTTATTAATCTAATAAACTCAATTGCGTTGGTTCTGGTATCTATAGGAAGGTAAAATACGTGATCAGCAAGGGCATAATTCTTTCTGATTTCAAATCCAGATGGAGAGAAAAAAGTGATCACAACAGGCAACTCAGGTTTTTCTGATTTTAATCTTTCAAGGACTGGTCTGCCCTGTTCAAATTCACCTAATGAAGCAAAATGAAACCAGGTATAGTGTTTGTTTTTATCCAGATTTTTTTCAATGAATTGTAGCAAGCCTTTTCTGCCATTAATCCATGCCGCAGCTTTTTTATTATTTAAAGATGCAATCCGAATGAAAA
>CAMCTU010000124.1 GCA_945878525.1 Sphingobacterium thalpophilum | reverse complement strand
CAAAAGTATCAAATTTCTGTAAATATTTTAGGCTTTTATAAACATTAGCTTTTTACAATAGTTTCGTTCAACCATTATTCCTGAAATTTCAATATGTTTGCATAATTAATTAAAACCCACAAGATTTCAGAAATTGATGCTGAATCTCGAAGAGATTAAAAAGCCTATCGCCGCAGAACTTGAAACTTTCGAAGCAAAGTTTAAAGCATCTATGCAGAGCTCTGTTCCGCTACTTGATCGAATTACTCATTATATTGTTAAACGCAAAGGCAAGCAGATCCGACCAATGTTTGTGTTTCTCTCGGCCAGTCTTTGTGGTGGAATAACAGAAGCAACATATCGCGGAGCAGCTTTGGTCGAATTATTGCACACTGCTACTTTGGTTCACGATGATGTAGTTGATAATTCATACGAACGCCGTGGATTCTTTTCGGTAAATGCTTTATGGAAAAATAAGATTGCTGTTCTGGTAGGTGATTTTCTCTTATCAAAAGGGCTTCTCCTTTCCATTAATAATGGTGATTTCGGTTTGCTCAAAATTGTTTCTGATGCGGTCAAGCAAATGAGTGAGGGTGAATTATTACAAATTGAAAAGGTGCGCCGACTGGATATTGATGAATCTGTTTATTTTGAAGTTATCCGTCAGAAAACAGCCTCATTAATCGCATCATGCTGTTCTTGTGGTGCTGCTTCTGCTGGAGCTGATCCTGAGATAGTTGAAAAAATGCGTCTATTCGGTGAAAAAGTTGGCATTGCTTTTCAGATTAAGGATGATCTCTTTGATTTTGGAACTGACGATGTTGGAAAACCTCTTGGAAATGATATTAAAGAAAAAAAAATCACACTTCCGTTGATTTATGCTTTGAATAAAGCGGGTAGTTCTGAAAAGCGAAGAATTATTAATCTGGTAAAAAATCATAATGAGGAGTCGGATAAAGTTTCTGAAGTAATTGATTTTGTGCACACTAGCGGCGGTCTCGTTTATGCTCAAAGTCGTATGGAAGCCTATCAACAGGAAGCATTCTCTATTTTGAATGATTTACCTGAGCACAATTCCCGCAATTCCCTACAGCAGCTGGTCAGATTTACTACAGAGCGTAAAAAATAGTTATGTCTAACGAAATTATATTTTTCAGCAGTTTTCTGCTTTTTATTGTGTTAATGCTCGCGATCGATCTCGGCCTTTTTAATAAAAAGGATCATAAGGTTAGTATGAAAAAGGCGGCAATGATGAGTTTTATTTGGGTAAGCTTTGCTATAGGTTTTTATTTCCTGCTTCTTACAAATGGCGAACTGCTTCATGATATCAGTAATTTCGCCTTACTTCAGGAAATTACTACCCAAAATCTTCATAATATTAGCCTTATACCGGATAATTTTGAAGCAAGTCTGTCAGTCTATAAACAAAATCTTGCACTCGAATTTCTTACAGGATATGTAATAGAATACGCCTTATCTGTTGATAATATTTTTGTTATGGTGTTAATATTTTCTGCTTTTGGAGTAGATGAGAAATATTATCACCGGGTTTTATTCTGGGGCATTATTGGAGCGGTGTTGATGCGTTTTCTGTTTATTTTCCTGGGCTCTACCCTAATTAATGAGTTTGGATGGATCTTGTACATATTTGGAGCCTTTCTTATTTATACAGGTGTAGGCATGCTCCTGAGCAAGGATGAGGAAGAAAAAATTGATACTGAAAATCACAAGGTGGTTCGTTTCGCTTCTAAATATTTTTCTGTCTATCCTGAATATGCAGGTAATAAATTCTTTATAAAAATTGATGGGAAGAAAATGGTTACGCCTCTTTTCATCGTTTTGCTGATCGTGGAGTTCACTGATCTTATTTTCGCGGTTGACTCTATCCCGGCAATTTTTGCAGTCACCAAAGATCCTTACATCGTGTTTTTCTCCAATATTTTCGCCATTCTGGGATTGAGGTCAATGTTCTTTCTTTTGGTGAATGTTATTCATAAATTTCATTACCTCAAATTGGGATTAGCCTTCCTGCTCGTATTCATTGGTGTTAAGATGCTTGCACATCACTGGCTAACTTTATGGGGATTTACAACTGTTCATTCATTGTTCGTAATATTATTCATTCTTACGACAAGTGTTGTGGCTTCGCTGGTGTTTCCGAAGAAGGAGAGTGAGGTATAAGAATTAATTCTGTTGCCGGTTATCTGCTGCCTGTTGTCAGCAAATTGTGCTGAATGTCAAATGAAGTAACAATTTATCTTAGCTTTTAGCTCTCAACTTTTAGCTTTCAACTCTTGTCTCTTGATTCTTGGCTTTTAGCTTTCAGCTTTTTTTTTTCAGCTTTCGGTTCTCCTTAAAGCAATTTCAGTATCTCATCCACATAAGCTCTGTCGTTAGCCAATCGTGGTACTTTATGTTGTCCGCCAAGCTTGCCACGATTTTTCATCCAGTGATAGAATGTACCATCAGCTGCAAGGTGCAACAATGGTCGGCGTAAAGCCATGTCTTTAAAGCGTTTGGCATCATAATCAGAATTCACTTCTCTTAAGGTTTGGTCGAGGAGATCTGTGAATTTTTCTACATCGTCAGGTTTTTGTTCAAACTCGATGATCCATTCATGTCCGCCAACTTTATCACCTTCAAAATAAATCGGACAGGCGGTATAATCACGGATGATAGCATGTGTCTCAAGACATGCTTTGGCAAGTCCTTTTTCAGCATTGTCTATGATCAGTTCTTCGCCGAATGCATTGATGAAGTGTTTGGTTCGTCCGGTGATTTGAATTCGGTGTGGTGAGAGCGAAGTAAATTTTATCGTATCGCCGATCATATACCGCCATAATCCGGCATTTGTTGAAATGATCAATGCATAATTCTTATTCAGTTGAACCTGGTCAAGCCGGAGGGTTTTTGGGTTCTCTGCATGAAGATCTTCCATAGGAAGAAACTCGTAATAAATTCCATAATCAAGCATTAGGAGCATTTCCTCAGAATTGGGCTGATCCTGAATGCCAAAAAATCCTTCCGAAGCATTATATGTTTCAAGATAATACATATCATCTGAAGGGATAAGTTTTTTAAATTGTTCGCGATAAGGATTGAAATTCACCGCTCCATGGAAGTAAAACTCCAAATTTGGCCAAACTTCAAGAAGGTTGTTTTTCCCGGTAATTTCAAGAATTCGCTTTGCAAGTACAAGATTCCATGTAGGAACACCTGCAAGATTGGTAACATTAACATCAATTGTTACCCGGGCCATTTTTTCTACCTTTTCTTCAAAATTCTCCATCAATGCGATCGACATATCAGGAGTACGGTAGAATTCTGCCCAGAATGGCAAATTTTTTATCAGAACTGCCGACAGGTCGCCATAACAAGAATCTGTATTCAATTGGTTAATCTGATTACTACCCCCCAATACCAAACATTTTCCGGTGAATATTCTGGCGTTAGGCCGGTTATCACAATACATTGATAAGAGGTCTTTGCCCCCCTTAAAATGACATTCTTCAAGCGATTCCTCACTTACCGGAATAAATTTGCTCCGGTCATTTGTGGTTCCTGATGATTTAGCAAACCACTTAATTTCAGAAGGCCAGAGTACATTCTGTTCACCATTCATCATTTTTTCGATGTATGGTTTTAGTGATTCATAATTTTGAATCGGCACTCGTTCTTTAAACTGATCCTGATTGTAAATGGAGGTATATCCGTATTTTTTGCCCCATTCAGTATGCTGGGCACTGGAGATTAGTGTCTGAAACCATTCATCCTGAACCTCATGAGGATATTTTATGAAAAGCTCGATCTGATGCATCCGCTTTTTCATGATCCAGGTAAAGATGGAATTTACAATTGTCATTCTACTATAGGGCTAATTGGCGCTCAGAGTTTCTTTTTTCGCAATTCAAAATTCTGACCAAGATAGAATTTTTTAGCCATTTCATTGTTTGCAATCTCCTGAGGAGTACCTGTCAACATAATCTTGCCCTCAGCAAGCAAATAAGCCCTGTCAGTAATGGAGAGGGTTTCCTGAACATTATGATCGGTAATCAGAATACCAATATTTCTAAGTTTAAGTTTAGCTACAATACTCTGAATTTCCTCTACTGCAATTGGATCAACGCCGGCAAATGGTTCGTCCAAAAGGATGAATTTAGGATCTGCTGCAAGTGCTCTGGAAATTTCAGTCCGCCTTCTTTCTCCTCCCGAGAGTAAGTCGCCTCGATTTTTCCTTACTTTGTGAAGACTGAATTCATCGATTAGTTGTTCAAGTTTATCCCTTTGTTCCTCCTTTGTTAGCTTGGTCATCTCAAGAACAGCTTTTATATTATCTTCAACTGACAATTTCCTGAAAACTGAGGCTTCCTGAGCGAGATATCCAATTCCCTTTTGTGCCCTTCGATACATAGCATCTTCGGTTATGTCTACATCATCTAGATAAACATGGCCTTCATTTGGTCTGATTAATCCTACAATCATATAGAATGAAGTAGTTTTTCCTGCACCATTTGGGCCAAGTAATCCTACAATTTCTCCTTGCGAAACATGAAAGGATACATTGTTGACAACAGTACGCTGTTTATACTTTTTTACTAGGTTCTCAGCTCTTAATATCATTGTTTCTGGTTTTGAAAACCTGGCTGTATCCCCTTGATATTCAATTGTATCGATTTTTTCTCTTTCCATGTATTCTCTTCAGTGGTATAACATATGTCAAATGCTGCTCCTGAATTGATCAGGTTCAAATATTCACCCAGACCAAATCCTATGCAGTTAAAATAAGTCTGATTGTCCTGATGCACGCTCATTTTCAAATGGTTGTTGCCAACAATTGTAGCCGCTCCGTAAGTATAAACATTTCTGCTAACAAACACAGGGGCCATGTTTTGCGGACCAAATGGTTCAAACTGATTCAGAATTCGGTAGAATTTTGAGTCGATTTGTTTCAGTTCAATTTCTGCGTCTATATTTATTGCCTGTACCAGCAACTCCTCCGGAATACTTGCAGAAACAACATCCTCAAAACGTCGCTGGAATGCAGGTATATTTTCAATTTTCATCGTCAGACCCGCTGCATATTTATGTCCTCCGAACTGAATAAGCAATTCGCTGCATTCACATAAAGCTTCATAAAGGTCGAACCCGGCAACTGATCTTGCAGAACCTGCTGCAAGACCATTTGAATAGGTCATAACGATTGTTGGCCGATAATATTTTTCGGTAAGCCTTGAAGCTACAATTCCGATTACTCCTTTATGCCAGTTTCCATTGTATACTACAGTTGTCTTTTGGCTGATAAGTATCGGATCTGCATCAATCATTGCCAGGGCCTGATCTGTAATATTACTATCATGCTCTTTGCGTTCGGTATTTTTTGTATTAATGATCTGACTTTTTTCCTGGGCTATCGCTTCATCGTCAGCGATTAACAGGTTCACCGAATGTTTGGCATCATCAATTCTGCCCGCAGCATTAATCCTGGGTCCGATCGTAAAAACCACATCCGTGATGTTCATATTTTCTTTTCTGCCGGAAATATTCATCAGAGCTAACAGACCCTTGCATGGATCTGCATTTAATTTTTTAAGCCCATGCCAGGCCAAAATTCGGTTTTCTCCTGTAATTGGAACAATATCCGAAGCAATACTCACAGCGACCAAATCCAGGTAAGAACAGACATGCTCCATTGAAATTTCATAGTTCATGGCATAAGCCTGAATCAGCTTAAATCCAATCCCACAACCTGATAATTCCTTATAGGGATAGTTGCAATCAGTTCTTTTCGGGTCAAGTACAGCAATTGCTGCAGGCAGTTGTTCGCCGGGTAGATGATGGTCACAAATGATAAATTCAATACCCTTTTCTTTGGCATAGTCGATTTTATCAACTGATTTTATACCACAATCCAATGCAATAATGAGTGAATAGCCATTTTCAAAGGCGTAATCAATGCCCTTTGTAGAAATACCATAACCCTCCCGATAACGATCGGGGATGTAAAAGTCAATTTCAGAATAAAGTTTTTTAAAGAAACTGAACGTGAGCGCTACAGATGTGGTTCCATCAACATCGTAATCACCATATATGAGAATTTTCTCACCCGATGTAATTGCCTGATTAATACGGAACACAGCAACTGCCATATCCTGCATCAGGAAAGGGTCATGAAGCTTGTTCAGATCTGGCCTGAAAAAAGATCTTGCATCTTCATAATTTATAATTCCTCTTTTAACGAGAAGGCTAACTAAAACCCTGTCAATTTTCAATGAATCTTGTAATGCTGCTATTGCTGCAAGGTTTTCAACCTCCCGTTCCACCCACCTTTTTTGCATATCTTTGCCTAAATAAATTGTAAAAATAGAATTTAACAATATAATAAAAAAAGAACATTGAAAGCTTTCCCTTTAGTTGAAGGATCTTATTCTGTGGATAGTTCGAAGACTTTTATTCCATTTGATGCTTCCATTCATAATCCTAAGGACAGGCCCGCATCCCTGTTTATTTATGTGCAGCCTTTTCTAGTTGAAACCGGGAATGATTTGATTATTCTGGATACCGGACTTGGCTTTCAGAATGAGCAGGGTGAACTAATAATACATCAGAATATTAAGAAAGCAGGTTATAATCCTTCTGATGTTAGCCTAGTCTTAATGTCACATCTTCATTATGACCATGCAGGTGGTATGGTTAATAACATAGGTGGTCAATTATCTTTGAGTTTTCCCAATGCCGAATATGTAATTCAAAGAGGAGAGTGGGAAGCTGCCTACAGTAAACCCTCTCTATCCTATAAAACAGAGATTTTCGACTTTGTTCAACGTAGTGGCTCAGTCCAGTTTATCGAAGGAAGCGGACAATTCAACAGTGAGATTTCATTTGAGTTGACGGGTGGCCACTGTGAATTTCACCAGGTTTTCCTGATCCAGGAAGAAAAAGAAACCATATTTTTTGGAGCAGATATCCTTCCTGAACCTGAACAACTACTTCGAAAATTCATCGCTAAATATGACTTTGATGGGCGCAGATCCATGGAATTAAGACATGAATACGGATTGAGAGCAGTTGAAGAGAACTGGCAATGTCTTTTTTATCACGCAAAAACCAGAGCAATTGCTAGAGTGGGTTTTGAGAATGAAGGGTTTAGGATAGTTTAGGGAGTATCAAGAGCCAAGAGACAAGATTCAAGAACCAAGATTCAAGAGCCAAGATAAATTCGGGTTGATTGGAGATTCTTTTTAAGAATAAAGATCAATGACAATAATTACTTCCTTTGAAATTTAGTACAATTTAATGAAAGATCGATATAAAATCTTGCTTGGCTAAGTTTAGACTGAAGTTTTTCTTTTCTTTTAGAAATCAGGGTCTGTTTCTCTTTGGTTATGCCAGCCCCGTGTTCTGCCCTATTTTTTTGCAGATGATCCTATGGATATCATAAGATTCTGTATCGCAAAAAAGATAGAGCTGCCACTCGGGTTTATTTAACAGGGTCTATGGTTCTATTAACTGACTGTCCGTTTTTGGCCCAGGAGGTATCTTCCGGCTATTGATAATCTAAAATAGGGTACGGTTTTTGGCCGGAAATACTCCGTAGGAAAGGACTGAAATAAGCTATAAAACGCAGGGATTGGTTTCAAAAATCAAATCATACGGGTCCAGAGCTTCATGAGATCAATCAAAAAGGTATCTTTTGCCCTTCCTTATATCGAACTAAGATTATTTAGTGATTATAGGTAACTCATAACAGGGAACCATACCTTTGATTAAAGAATAAGGATCAAAGAATAAAGACATTAAACTCAGTTAGTAATTAGCACAATCTGACAACAGGTAACCGATAACAGGCAACTGTAATAAAATCCTTATTCCTTAATCCTTACTCTTTGTTTTATTCTAGTTTTTCTTCGCTGTCAGATTAATGTTCAACTCGAACTCATCATCAATAGCTTTATCGCCAATATCTCCAAAAAAGGTTTTTGAACGAAACTTGATATCATATTTTGTACGATCAACTTTGATTGCTGAAGCTACGGCAACCACCACTCCATTTGCCTGTTTAACAGTTGCAGGAAAGGTCAGGGGATGAGTAATTCCTTTTATGGTTAGATTTCCTGTGATGTTTACACGTTCTTTGCCAGCAGCACTAACTTTAATGATCTCAAATTTGGATATTGGACTTTTTTCAGTAGAAAAGAAATCTGGCGAATTTAAATGAGTAGTCAGCCGGGCATTATCAGAGGTGATACTTGACATGTCCATAGTAAACGCCCCTTTTTGTAAAGATTTACCATTATAAACTAGATTACCTTCTGTGATTTTTACTGTTCCAGTATGCCCACCACCAACTTTTTTTGCTGACCATCCGATAGTCGAATTCGCTGTGTCAACTTTGTATACTTCTTCTTTAATTGAGTTGAAGGCCATCATAAAAAATGTACTCATTATTAGAGCTGTAAATGCGAATAGTTTTTTCATTTTGAATGTGATTTAATTGATCAATTTTAATAAATAAATTCCAACTGTTTTTGTTTAATAGTTTAAGGAAAAGAACAAATAATTTACTGCGAATTCACATTAAGTCAAATTATTTCTCAGTTTTTTAAAAACGATATAAAAGAATTAA
>CAMCTU010000123.1 GCA_945878525.1 Sphingobacterium thalpophilum | reverse complement strand
TTTAGAATAAGGCGTTTTAATATGCTAAAAATATTAGTAAATTTGCAATGATAGAACTAAAAATCGAAGCAATTATGTTTACAGGATTAAATATCATCAAATTTGGTGAAGAATTTTCAACAGATGAAAAATGCTATGCCTACTTAGCTGCCATTAAATGGGAAAATGGTTATAGTTGTGCGGAATGTGGAAACCAGAAATATTTTACTGGAAAACAGCCGCAATCCCGATGTTGCACTAAATGCCACTATGATGAATCAGTTACTGCTCACACCCTGTTCCATAAGCTTAAGTTTCCGCTTCGAAAAGCCTTCTACATCGCATTTCTTGTTGTTACCGGGAAGAAAGGTATATCCACCTATGAGCTTGAACGCAAACTGAGCTTGCGCCAGAAAACTTGCTGGTTGTTTAAGCGAAAGGTCATGGAGGCAATGAAAAGTAGCCATGATCATCCCCTTGAAGGAAAAGTAGAGGTAGATGAGTTCTTTATCGGGGGACCTGAAGAAGGAAAGCAAGGGCGCGGAAATAAAAAAAAGCAACTGGTAGTTCTGGCTATTCAGGTTGATGGCTTCGGTATCCACCGTTCCTATGCTCAAGTCATCCCATCAGCCAACCACATGGAGCTCACGGCGTTTTTTGACCAATATATTGATCAATCGGCCCAGGTAAGGCACGATGGTTGGACAGGATACTTGCCTTTGAAAAAGGATTACTCGGGATTAATTGCCGAACCATCCGGAAAGGGAAAAAACTTTCCCTTATTGCACCGACAAATCATGATGATCAAAGGTTGGTTGAGGGGCATCCATCATCAATGCAAACATTTACAAGCGTACCTGGATGAATATAATTACCGATTTAATCGGTTAAAACATATGAATACCAATTTTCATGACCTGATTTACAGACTGATGTGGCATCCACCAACGATTTATCAAAATTTAAAGATGGTGTAAACGCCTTATTCTAAAAAACTTTATTATAAATTGTGGGTTGATCTTAACAATTCTGTTATTTTCATGCGATCGAAAGCAAGATTTAAGCGATGTTCAAGTGTTGAAGCAAAAAATACATGCTTCTCAGGATTTCAAAAACTATAAGTATGCAGTACATGAATTGACTGAAAGTACTGTAAGAGGTGAGATATCCATAAATGGTGTGGATTTAAAAGCTGTGAAACAAGAATTATCGAAAGTTAAATCTGTGGAGGAGTATACAAAAAAATTAGAGGACAAAGGAGTGATAGGTTCAAAGAAACTCGCAGAATTGTTATTTCTGCAAAATCAATCTTTAGATAATATCAGGAAGAACAATCCTGAGATAATAAATTTAAATCGTGGTTGGCTAACTGAACTATTAGAACTGAATGATAAACCTGATTTAACTAAGAACAAATGAAATATTAAATTATGAAAAGTAATCTAATTGTATTTATTTTTTAAGTATCAATGAAAATTATTATTAAAATTTTATTGATAGTCACAGCTTGCCTCATTGCGTTAAGTATATACGTCAACCTGAGTGAAACTAATTACTCGGAAAGTACAAAGAATATGTTTGGAGTTGCAAGTATTTCGTTTCTATTTCTTATTGATGCCGTAAAGTACTTTCAAAAAAAGAAGGAAAATGAGTCCTCCTAATGAGTTATAACTATGGATTTATTGATTATTACTTTCAAATAAGTTAAAAGAGTTTGATAGTTTTTATTTTGTTTCACTATCAATGAAAATTATTATCAAAATTTTATTAATAATCACAGTAATCTTATTTGGCCTGGATTTATTTTCGGATTTTTTAGAAATTAGTTTTTTAGAAGGTAAATATAATTGGCTTAGGGTAGCCTATTTTTCTTTAATGCTAATTATTGATGGCATTCAGTTTTATCAAAGGAAGAAGGAAAATGGTTCAGCTTAATGACAATGGATTTATAAAATAAAGAACTAACCACTTAGTTCGGTTAATACCCATCTTTAAATTATGAAAGAAATAATCTTCAATATATATTTATGCCGTTTTATCCTATTAATTGGTCTTTTTGGGTTTATTGTTTCATTTGTTAAAGAAGAATTCAATACCGTTTATTCATTAATCGGTTATTCGTCCAGTATTTATGGACTTTTCTATATTTTTTTGGTTTTAAAAAAAAGGGAATAAACGCGTGTATTCTTAGAAGCAGCTTTTAAAACTCTTCAAGCTCTCGCATCAATCTGGCTTTATCAACAGGTACCACGCCCACATGTTCACAAACCAATCCTCCTGCCAGGTTGGCTATTTCTGAGGCTTTAAATTCATCCAGTCCGGCGGCAAGGCATAAGGCTGCAGTAGCAATTACCGTATCTCCCGCACCTGAAACATCCGCAATGTCACGCTTATGGGCCGGAATATGACGCTTGCCTGATTCAGATTGAATAAAAACCCCATACTCAGAGAGTGTGAGCATCACTGCATGCGCGCCAAGTTGAGTTTTTAATTTGGCTATCGCATTTTCTACCTGATCTTTTATTGTTGGATTGATGGCAATCTTTAAACCATCCTGGAGTTCTTTTAAATTCGGTTTAAAAAGATGCACACCTTTATAGAAATGAAAATTTCTTTTTTTAGGATCTACAACCGTAATTATTCCTGCTTCATCCGCATAATCAACAATTTGGCTGATTAAACTTTCAGTGATCAGTCCCTTATCATAGTCCTGAAAGATAATGGCATCAATTTTTTGGTCAGCAAGCGTTTTTTTGATTATTCCAATCATTAACTCTGTTTCGGTTTCCGAGATATTTTCATCGGTTTCTGCATCGACCCGAACGATCTGTTGATTATGCGCAATGATTCTGGTTTTAACGGTTGTAGGCCGATCTTTAATCTTCAATATCCCCAGCTCTGAAAGATTTTGATTTCTGAGAATTGACAAAAATTCTTCTCCAGCTTTATCTTCTCCAATAATTGCACAAATGAAAGGCTTAGCTCCTAAAGACTGAACATTCAGAGCAACGTTTGCAGCTCCTCCCAGACGGTTTTCTGTATTACTCACTTTAACTACGGGGACAGGTGCTTCAGGTGAAACACGTTCTACCTTCCCCCAGATATAGCTATCCATCATCACATCTCCAATGATCATAATATTCAATGAGTTGAACTTTTCGAAGATATCTGTCATTGGGGCTAAGGGGTATAAAACCGGGTGATTAGCCCGGATTTAAGAAAAATATTCTATTTTAAAGCGCCCAAGGCAGCTTTTATTCGTTTCATTGCTTCAATCAATTTTTCATTTGCTGCTGCATAAGAAAGTCTGATTGAATTTGGATCACCAAACGAATCGCCACTAACTGTTGCAACATGTCCGGTATTTAAAAGATACAATGAAAGATCTTCAGCATTCTTAATTATAGCGCCATCAGGTGTGGTTTTTCCAAAAAATGAGCTAACCTCAGGGAAGAAGTAAAACGCACCTCCCGGTAAATTAACTTTTAATCCAGGTATATCTTTCAATAAACCATAAACAAGATCACGACGTTCTTTGAACACAGTTCTCATTTCATGGATGGTATCTAGTCCGCCAGCATAAGCAGCAATCCCCGCTTTTTGTGTAATTGAACAGGTACCTGACGTGATTTGGCTTTGCAGTTTATCGCAAGCAGCAGCAATTTCCTTGTTACTTACTGAATAACCGATTCTCCATCCGGTCATTGCATAAGCCTTTGATAATCCATTAATGATGATCACCCGGTCTTTTACTGTCGGAAATTGAGCTATGGATTCATGTGCATTCAGGAAATTTATATGCTCATAGATCTCATCAGAGATGATGTATATATTTGGATATTTTTCGAAAACCTTCACTAAACCGGCAAGCTCCTCACGAGTGTAAACACTACCCGTAGGATTGTTTGGTGAAGAAAACATAAATAATTTTGTCTTAGGAGTGATTGCTGCCTCAAGTTCTTCAGGAGTAATCTTGAAATCGCTTTCCAGAGTGGTATTAATAAATACAGATTCACCTTCTGCAAGCTTTACAAGCTCAGAATAGGATACCCAATATGGAGTAGGAATAACAACTTCTTCTCCGGGATTTACGACACAAAGTATAGCATTGGCAAGTGATTGCTTGGCACCTGTAGATACTACTATCTGGTCAAAATCGTAATCCAGATTGTTTTCCCGCTTAAGTTTTGCTGCAATTTCCTTCCGTAGTTCAGGATAGCCTGCAACAGGAGTGTAATAAGAAAAGTTTTTGTCGATAGCTTCTTTCGCTGCTTCTTTAACAAAATCAGGTGTGTAAAAGTCGGTTTCACCTAAACTCAGGCTGATAACGTCTACTCCTTTTGATGCTAATTCCCGGCCCATTTTAGCCATTTTGATGGTGGCAGACTCGGATAAATTGTTAATTCTGTTTGATAATGTGCTCATAATTACGGCAAATATAGGAACATGCCAGTCCAATGCAAAAATTAAAGATAAATGAGGCTTAAATTTCGATAATTTTAAGAATTGCTCTCTTGTATTGCATAAATTTGTTTTTAAACTGAATCTGATTTGCAAACTCAAAAGAAAGTAATATTAATATCACTTATCATCGGTATTTTACTGATGCTTGCCAAGTTTACAGCTTATTTTATTACTTCATCAAATTCAATACTGACTGATGCAGCTGAGAGTATCGTCAATATTTTAGCCGGTCTATTTGCTTTTTACAGTATCTATGTTGCTGCCCAGCCCCGTGATTCAAATCATCCTTATGGACATGGGAAAGTTGAGTTTTTTTCTGTGTTCATTGAAGGAAGCCTGATTGTATTAGCCGGAATTCTTATTAGTTTTAAATCTGCCTACAATCTTTTTTTTCCGCATGAGATCAGTGATCTTATGGATGGGACATTAATTATAGCAGCAGCAGGGATAATCAATTATATCTTAGGTTATTACCTTGTATCCCAAAGTAAGAAGCTTAATTCATTGACCTTGTATGCTGATGGGAAGCATTTACAGACTGATGCTTACACTAGCGTTGGGATAGTCGCAGGCCTGATTTTAATTTACTTTACCGGACTCACTTACCTTGATAGCATATTATCAATTATAGTTGGATTTTTTATTATTTTCAGTGGATATAAGCTTGTTCGAAAATCTGTATCAGGATTAATGGATGAGTCTGATTTTGATGCTGCTGATGAGATTATAGCCATTCTTAATGAGCATCGCAAAGAATCATGGATCGATATGCATAATCTTCGCACGCAGCGTTATGGCACCGACCTGCACATCGATTGCCACTTGACCCTCCCTTATTATTTTAACCTAAATAAAGTCCACGAAGAGGTATCGGAAGTTGACAGTTTGGTAAATCATAAAGCAAATTCCAATATTGAATTTTTTATTCATGCAGATCCATGCATGCCTGAATGTTGTCATTATTGCAGAATGTCAGCCTGTGAGGTCAGAACTGAAAATAAGCGTGTTGATATACTCTGGACAACACAGATTGTAACAAAAAATCAAAAACATTTTACTTTAGATGTATAATTTCAACGTTCGGGTTTATGGTTTACTGATCAATGATCAGAATCAGATTTTGTTAAGTGATGAAGAAGAATATGGATTCAGGTTCTGTAAGTTTCCGGGTGGCGGACTTGAATATGGTGAAGGACTTATAGAGGCTTTAAGGAGAGAATTTATTGAAGAGTGTAATGTTGATGTGGATGTAATCGAACATTTTTATACCACCGATTTTTTTATTCAGTCGGCATTTAATGATAGTCAGGTTATAAGTGTTTATTATCTGGTTAGTCCTAAAACAGATTTAAAGCTGAATTTTAAAGATGTACCTTATGATTTTGATGCATCAGGGGATATTTTACAAGCATTTAGATGGAAGGATCTGAATGAAATTGCTGTTCATGATGTTACCTTCCCGACTGACCAGCGGGTTGTTGATTTATTAAAAGAAAAATGGCCGAAAAATCTCTAGCTGAACGCGACAGGGAGCTGATCTGGCACCCTTACACTCAAATGCAAAATGCTGCAAGTCCCATACCTATAGTAAGAGGTGAGGGTGTTTATCTTATAACAGAAGATGGGAAAAAATACATTGATGCAATTTCTTCCTGGTGGGTTAATATTCATGGACATTCGCACCCCTATATTGCTGAAAAGGTTGCCGAGCAACTCAGGAAACTCGAACATGTGATCTTTGCCGGCTTTACTCATCCGGGGGCAGTTGAACTCGCTGAACGGCTGATTAAAGTTCTTCCCTCCGATCAGTCCAAGTTCTTTTATTCAGACAATGGATCAACCGCTGTTGAAGTTGCTCTGAAAATGTGTCTTCAATATTGGAGTAATAAAGGAGATTCAAGAATTAAAGTTCTGGCTTTTAATAATTCTTATCATGGGGATACATTCGGTGCAATGGCAGTTAGCGCAAGAAGTGCCTTCACGCAGCCTTTCGAAAAATTATTATTTGAGGTTGAATTTATTGACCTTCCTGATGCCGAAAATATTGAATATCTCAAAAACCATATTTCATCGCTTGCATCTGAGCTTTCAGCATTTATTTTTGAGCCTCTTGTACAAGGTGCAGGAGGAATGCAGATGTACGATGCCAACTATCTGGATGAACTAATTTCACACTGCAAGAAAAATAGAATTTTAACGATTGCCGATGAAGTTATGACTGGTTTTGGAAGAACCGGAAAGTTATTTGCTTCTGATCATCTCTCTGAGCAACCTGATCTGATGTGTTTTTCAAAAGGATTGACTGGTGGAACAATGGCATTAGGATTAACTACCTGTACTTTAGAGATATATAATGCCTTTCTCTCTGATGATAAATTGAAGACATTATTTCATGGGCATTCTTTTACTGCAAATCCGGTTGCTTGTTCTGCAGCTCTTGCCAGTCTGGATATCATGCTTAAAAGTGAGACTTTAGCGAGTATTGAGTTGATCACCAAATGCCATTTTGAATTCATGAATAAGATTAAAGATCATCCAAGGCTCCAAAGCATCAGGCAGACCGGAACGATTCTGGCTATGGAATGGCATACTCCTAACAAGACTTCCTATTTTAATAACCTAAGAGATAATCTGTACAATTTCTTTCTGGATCAGGGAATTCTTTTACGCCCCCTTGGTAATATTTTATATCTAATGCCTCCTTATTGTATCAGTACAGAAGAACTCAGTTATGTTTACTTGAAAATAGAGGAAGCGCTGGAACAGTTTTGATTTGTTTAGGGTTATATTTTTCCGAAAGGAATTTTCAAACAAAACTTTCAAGGCAGGTTACCAAATTAAGGTGAGTTCGATATAAAGCTATCTAACTAACGTGAGTTCGAAATAAGATCTTGCTGGGCTAAGTTTAGACTGAAGTTTTTCTCTTCTTTAAGAAAGCAGGGTCTGTTTCTCTTCGCTTATACCAGCCCCGTGTTCTGCCCTATTTTTTTGCGGGAAATTGTATTTTATCATGAGATTCTTATTGCAAAAAAGATAGAGCTGCCACTCGGGTTTATTTAACAAGACCTATGGTTCTATTACCGGACTGTCCCTTGCTAGCGCATGCGTGCCGCGTGTGCTTATAAAATATTCTGGAGCGCGCGGCACGCGTACACCCAATGCCATTTTTTAAGCTATTTTCATTTCAAATCTAATCAGGATACTAATTTCATCTTTGTTTTCAACTAACATTTCCAAATTATGAGAAATATTACCCGCTCATCCGCAGGGCCTAGTCCTTTTCCTGCAGTCCGCATATCGCCTTGCAATGACATTCATATACTTTTTTTCGGCATTGGACAGGGCGGTAAATTTAGCTTTGCCATAGCACTGACTTTCATAGCCCTGTACGCAGCCGTTCATGGATGAACATTTCTAAACCTCTAATGTTAATCTTAGTAATCTTTGAATCTCGATAAGGAGAAATTAATTCTAAATGAAGCAGTATTTTCCAAAGCGGGGGGAGGACAAAACGGCGCCCTGTGTTTGGTGTTTTGCTTTTACAAGTCTAAAGGAAAATACCAACCAAAGGGGAAATAGATTACGATTTCTTGCCGGAAATACTCCGTAGGAAAGGACTGAGATAACCTATAAGACGCAGCTATTGCTTTCCAAAATCAAATTATTTGGCTTAATAGCCATATCTCTGAAAATTGTTACCATATCATTATACCCTTCCTTAAATTGAACTCAGGTAAAATATCATTCTGTCTGATTTTAGAATATCAGTACTCGAGGTATTGTCTGAATACCTCCTGCATATATGCTTTCCCATTATTCGTGAGAATAGAATCTGAACCAGACCCTGCTAAGTTTTTTCTCGAAATAATGGTCTTGCCAATATTGTCAAAAGAGATAATTTGTTCATTATTGGCAAATCCAAATCCATTATCCCAATTGAAAAATGCAAATTCGGGAGTGCCTGGATTTAGTAAATCTTTACTCCAGGTATATCGTTTAGAATCAATGTTCAATTGATTAAGTAGGGTGGCAGCTAGATCTGTTTGGCTACCTGCTTTATTTACCCGGGTTCCATTATATTCCGGTTTTATAACTTCTCCCAAAAAAAGTAAAGGGATTCGGTAGCGCTCCGGATCATATTCGGTTAAATTACCGGGAATACGATGTCCATGATCTGCTATGATTATAAAAAGCGT
>CAMCTU010000122.1 GCA_945878525.1 Sphingobacterium thalpophilum | reverse complement strand
AATTTTTCTACTAACTCAATATCTATTCCCGGAGCATGCATTCCTGTACAGCTAACTGTTATCAGGTGAGTGAGTGAAGAAAGGGGAATTTCCGGATGATTGGATAAGCAATTATTTACTGCTTCTGATGCAAGAGATGAAGCAGTATCCTTGTATAAATTTAAGCGTTGCTTTGTTCCCGGAAAAGGCGCTAAATCTTCATTTTTGCCAAAAAAGGTATTATTTCTACTTTCAGTTTCACCGAAATCCGGGATGACGGAATACCGGTAATCAATACCCGAAAGATCATAAATTTGCTTGAGACGTGAGGCCTTGGTATCATTTAGCTTGAATGCCTTGAGCATGAATTGAAAAATATCATTCTGTGGGATCCGGTATTTTGGGTTGGCGGTACCAATCGCGCTGATGCAACTGCTCATAATTTAGTAAATTACTAAATATTTATGTTTTTGGTTTTATTTATCAATATATAAGCCAAAAATTGAAAATGCATTTTAATTAATTCAATACTTAGATTTAATTTAGATTACAGCATGAAAATTATTTAATAAATGAATCAATTAAAAGGTTTTTTACCTGGTTTTTCTACTTTACTACATTTACGGTTTTTCTTTTCAGTATTTCTGCTACCTGTATTTTTCTTTGCCCTTTCGCAAGTTCCAGAAATCAAAGTGAATAGCGCAATTTTAACTTTTATAATCTGGCATTTGCTGGTTTATCCAGCAAGTAATGGGTATAATAGTTATTTTGATAAAGATGAAGGAAGTATTGCCTTAATAGAAAAACCTCCTCCTGTTGATAAAAGCCTGTATTATTTTTCCCTGACTCTTGATTTGATTGCCTTGATTCTTACAATTTATGTTGGTTGGTTTTTATTTTTTTCGGTTCTAATTTATGGGGCATTTTCTAAAATGTACAGTCATCCTTCAATCAGGTTAAAGAAATATCCTTTTATTAGTTTTTTAATTGTTTTCGTTTTCCAGGGCGCTTTTGTCTTTTGGAGCACTTATGTTTCAGTTTCAGGAATAAATACAATTTATGATTGGAATTTGAATTTTACCCTCGCCGGACTAATCTGTTCCTGTATGATTGGTGCAACGTATCCCTTAACTCAGGTTTATCAGCATGAAGAAGATTCAAAAAGAGGCGACAAAACACTTAGTCTCATTTTAGGAATCCGTGGTTCGTTTTACTTTTCAGCCGGATTGTTTTTACTTTCCGGAATTCTCCTTTTTACATATTGGTACAGATTGGACTTATTGAATAATTTTTGGCTGTTTTTAATTTTATCCGGACCGGTATTTACACAATTTATTAGCTGGTTCATTAAAGTTTACCAAAATCCTGCTCATGCGAATTTTAAGAATATGTCACGAATGACCCTTTTAAGTGGTTTATTGATGCTGATTTACTTTGGGCTGTTAAATATTATTTAATCTGAGTTTAGACTTAAGCAGGGTAGAATAATACTGGAATTAAAAGCACTTGGTTAACAATAATTTGTTTGTTGAAATCAATACCTGTGATTTATAGGTCAGTTCAGCCCTTTCCTCCGGAGTATTTCCGGCAAGAAATCACGTTCTATGTCAAATTACGAATAGCCGGAAGATACTTCCTCAGGCAAGGTTTAATTTAGCGGGTGCTGTATTTCATTGGCACTGGCAGACCGGCAAAAGAACCAACGCCCCTGCCAAATAAACTCGGGTGCCAGCTCTAGATTTTTGCCCGTCCAAAATTTTTCCTCTAAAAGCAATTTATGGGCAAAAACTAGGGCAGAACACGGGAGTATCGGAACCGAAGAGGCACAGACCCTGCTTTTTAAAAAAGATAAAATTATTCAATCTAAAACAGCGCGGCAAGATTTTATATCGAACTCATATTATTTAGCAATTAACAGAAATCAGTAAGTTAATGGATTTGAAATCAATGATTTTTTATTTTCCATCCCATTCCTTATAAAACTGAGCGAGATACTGTTCCATAAACACATGTCGTTCGGCTGCTATTCTTCTCCCGGTTTCAGTATTCATTTTATCCTTTAGCAGTAATAATTTTTCATAAAAATGATTGATAGTTGGGGCACTAGAATTTTTATACTCTTCTTTACTCATATTCAGGGCTGGAGCAATCCCGGGGTTATATAATTCACGATTTTTGTATCCTCCATAAGTAAATGCTCTGGCAATTCCGATCGCACCGATTGCATCAAGCCTATCTGCATCCTGAACAATTTCGAGCTCCCCGGACTGAAATTCTTTATTCCCAAAACTTGCTTTGAAGGACATGTTGCGTATGATTTGCTGAACATGTAGAATCACATCTTCTGGCAGCTTTTGTGAAGAAAGAAAATCTCCAGCTTTTTTCGGGCCAATTTCCTCGTCGCCATCATGAAATTTGCTATCTGCAATATCATGTAATAAGGCAGCCAGTTCAACAATAAGTTGATCAGCTGTTTCAGTTTTTAGGATTTGAAGTGAATTATTCCACACTCTCTGAATATGCCACCAGTCGTGGCCGCTTTCGGCCCCCTCCAATGTTTTTTTAACAAAATTTACTGTTTCAGCGATGAGCTGATCACGATTCAAGTTTGGATTCTCTTTTACTGCCCTCATATAATTCGTATTCCAATAACCTGCAATCAAGTTTACCATTGTAAAATTCGATTCTTCGTGAAGCCCGAAGTCCAATTTTTTTCGCTAAATCAGGATTTCCGGTGAAAATATATCCTTTGTATCCCTTACAACTCTGTTTCATAAAGTCGCCAATCCGTTTATACGTAGCTTCGAGCTTAGTATGAACACCAAGACGCTCACCATATTCGGGGTTAAACATTACTATTCCTGGAACTTCAGGTATTTTGGTGTCTGCAAAATCACAAACTTCAAAATCAATCAGATGATCAACACCTGCAGTTTTCGCATTTTTTATTGAAATATCAATCGCGTCTTCAGAATGATCGGTGGCTACAATTCTAAAATCAATCTCTTTTTTTGCCTTCTCTTTTAATTTGCGTCTTTCTTCAAAGAAAACCTGTTCATCATATCCGATGATATGCATAAAACCATAGTTCATTCGAAATAATCCGGGTGCTTTATCGGTTGCGAGCAAGGCTGCTTCTATTGCCAGGGTTCCTGATCCGCACATTGGCACAACAAACGGAGTTTTTCTATCCCATCCGGTGGCCATAATTGTTCCTGCAGCGAGCGCCTCCAGCATAGGGGCTTTACCGGGAATTTTGCGGTAACCATGTTTTGCCAGTGTTTCACCGGATGTATCAATAAAGATCTCAGCATCCTTTTCCTTCCAGTACAAATGAATAACAGCTTTACTTGCATCAGATCCGGTATTTGGTCTGATTTCTTTTTTCTCTTTTATGCGGTCTACGATGGCATCTTTTACCTTCAGATTTGCGAATAGTGGCGTGGTGATGGTTTCATTATCGACCGTCGAACTTACAGAGAAATACCCTGTAAAATCAATCAGCTCTTCCCAGGATATTTCCAGCAATTCCTTGTAAAGTCTTGCCGGATTTTCAGCTGAAAATGATTTGATGGAGTATAAAACCTGACTTGCACAGCGTAAGTTCAGATTGAGTGGAATACAATCATTTATTGTTCCCTCCAGCTCTAAACCGGTGCTGAATGCTCTTTTAACCTCATAACCCAATGCCTCCACTTCCTGACGGAGGTATGGTGCCAGGCGATTGTTGCACGTTATAATGATCTTGCTTTTTGTGTGGAAAACTTGCATAATAAAATGCGAAGTTAGCAATTAAAAACTGCCTTAATTTTATACTTTTACATAGCGAATCAGTCAAAAGATATTTCCAAAATCAGGTCAATATTTTTTGCGAGCTAAAACCAGATACATCAATAATTTTATTAACATGGACATAAAAGGTAAAGTACATGAGATCTCGCCGGTAATTACCGTGAGCGAAAAATTCAAAAAACGTGAGTTAATAATTGAATATGCAGAAAATCCGTCTTACCCGGAATTTGTAAAGTTTGAGGCAGTTCAGGACAAAGTGAATCTGTTCGACAATATCAAAGTAGGAGATCAGGTGGAATTGTTTTTCAACCTTCGCGGGCGTGCATGGACAGACAAAATGGGCAAAACCTCCTATTTTAATACATTGGTTGTTTGGAGAATAAATCCAATCAGTTCCGGAGGTTCTTCAACTGCACCTGAATATGCAGCTCCGGTTGATATCAGTTCGGCACCCGAGGATGATGATTTGCCATTCTAGTAATTATTAGTTTGAACGATCTAAAAATCATAAGCCCCGTCCGGAATCCGGAACGGGGCTTTTTGATTCTCAACAAATAATTATTCTTTGATCAATTGTTTTATAAACCAAACTTTATTTTGTTCAACTGTAACATAATACACACCATTTTCAACCAGGCTTATCTGCTTCATGTAGGATCCATTAAAATTGGAAACCTCATCCGTAAATAGCGGCTTTAAATCAGTATTCAGGATTTTTACATTTATTGTTCCTTTACTCTCCAAATTGAAGGAAATGCCAAGCTTGCCACTGGAAAAATTAGGAAACAGGGTTAAGTCTTTAACATCAAGTAGATTTCCGGTATTTTCAATACCTGTAATTGTTTTCAACTTGCTTTTTTCTGCATCGCTTAGGCGAATATTCATCCTGCTGGATATTCCGTTTTTGTCTGTGGAATTAAAATTAAAAGAAGAAGAATTATTGTGGTTCCTCATCCCTAGGAATTCACTTCTATCAAATTCAAAAGCCATAGGTGGAGCAGGATTCATTGGTGCTCTGGGCATTCGAGGCATATTGGGTGCTACTGGTACCATATCCCTGTGCATGGTGATAATGCGTTTTCTGAGGGTACTATCCAAACCATCTATTTGAAACCTGAATTCTTTCAGGATGGTATCAGTATTAAAGTCAAATGACCTACTACTGTCTCCATCAAACTTGAAAAAATGTAACCTTCGAGGCATTTTACGGTCGAGATCAAAATCAAGCTCTTTCATTTCATCATCCTCCCAATGAAGGATATGTGGGGTATCGCCTTTGCGGCCGATTATGATTTCAGTATTTTCACCTTTGCCTTTTATCTTGTCTTCTATATCCCTGAAAACCTGCCTTAAACGAATGCGCTCCTTCTGATCCGCCTCGCTTAATTTTTTTCCATTAATTGTAGTATCACCGTTTTTGATAATGATACTTTGACTGGCTTTTTTGTCAGCCTGGGCTCTTGCAGCCGATGATGAACTTACAACAATAAGTGTAATGAAAGCTATCAGCATGAGGTGTGGATTGAAAACGAATATTTTCATAATATGTTGGTTTTTAATTTAATAATAAGACATTATTTGAATTTAGTGAATGCAAGTTTTGAGTTGTTTTTAAAAATTTGAACGATAAGGATTCTGATATAATTCAATATTTTGATGATTCAAAGGTAGAGGGCTGAATAATGTAATTTTGTTAAATCTTTGTTAAAATTTGTTAAAACTATATTGACAAAGAGAGTGTTGTGTATTTTTGTTTGAGATGAGGAGTAAAAGTATTAGTTTAATTATAGGTTTGATGGCCACCGGATTAATAGGGGTAATGGGAATGCAGTGGTATTTCTTCAGACAATCTTATCAGCTTCAATCCCGTCTGTTTGACCAATCAGTACATGAAGCATTGAACAATGTTGTTGAACGCCTTGCCAAAAGAGATGCTAATAACTTTTTGGAGAAAAAGGCCGAATTTATCAGACTTCCTGAACCTCCAATAATCAATAAAGCACCGGTTTTTGTAGCTGCACCTAAAAAGCCCGCCAGGATTAAGCCTAAAAGTCCGAGAATGTCTGACGAAAATTATTTTCTGGTTCAGCAAAGAAAAGCTGATAGCATATTCATGATCAGGGATAGTATATTAAGGGCAAGATATCCCAATATGGTCTCGTTTAATGACGTTGTAACCGCAGCCGAACTAAAGGACTCTGAATATAACCTGAGGGTAGATGTTTTTCAGGTTGAAGATGCCTTTGGTCAGATTCATGAACAAACTCGTAAAACAATTTCTAGAGCCCCAAAAGCATACCCTCATTTAAATACTTTAATATCAGGCTCTATTCCTGGGCAATTACCAGATTCTGTAACTCAATATATTGTTTTTGACCCCATTGAAGGTACTTTTTTACGTACAATACCCCGGCCAAGATTAAGAAATTTCAAACGACCCCCAGAGGCTCCGGATTTCGATCAGGTAGCAACAATACAAAAAGTCAAACAATATTTTGCTGAAGAGAAGCAAAACAAGGAAGATGTATTCAAAGATCTTTATCAGGAATACAGGGAAGTTGATGTGCCGTTGAACAAGCGTGTTCACCCTCAAACCCTCGACTCCATGCTCAGATCGGAATTACGTAATCTTTCTATTTTGAGTAATTATGAGTATAAGGTTACCTCTGCGAAAAGAGACTCCCTTATATTTAGAAGAGCTTCTAATCAAACCAAATTCCTTGCTTACAATAGCTATGAAACTCCCCTCTTTCCAAAAGATATGATCAGGGATTCAGGAATGCTGACTATTACTTTTCCAGATAAAAACTCTATTATTCTTTCAAACATGACTGCCATGATGGGTTTATCGGGAGGCCTGCTTCTAATTCTGATCCTTAGCTTTGGCTATACGATTCATTCTATTCTGATGCAAAAAAAGATCTCAGAAATGAAGACTGATTTTATCAATAATATGACACATGAGTTTAAAACTCCTGTTGCTACCATTATGATTGCAAGTGAAGCACTGAAAGATCCTGAGCTTAAAGCTGATAAAACCCGTATTGAGCGTTTGGCTAATATTATTTATGATGAAAATAATCGGCTTGGAAGTCATATTGAACGGGTACTGAATATTGCAAAAATTGACAAAGGCGACCTTAAGTTAGAACACAAGGATGTAGATATGAACGATCTTCTTGCTGCCATAGTCGACAGTATGTCCTTACAGCTTCAGAGGAGAAATGCGAGTATCGAGCTTGATCTGAAAGCAAAACACCCGATAGTTACAGGTGATGAACTTCACTTGTCAAATGTGATATTTAACCTTATTGATAATGCTAATAAATACAGTCCTGAAAATCCCCAGATAAAGATCAGTACATTTAATACAGGTAAAAACTTGATTATACAGGTTTCAGACAAAGGAATTGGAATGAGCAGAGACCAGTTATCCAAAATATTTGAACAGTTCTATAGAATCCCTACAGGCAACCTGCATGATGTAAAAGGTTTTGGTTTGGGTTTAAGCTATGTGAATAATATTGTTAAACGACTGAAAGGAACAATAAGGGTGAAGAGTGAAAAGGATATTGGATCAGAGTTTGAGATAAGTCTTCCAATGAAACTCATTGCCTGATGGTTACTAGTTTATTTAAATACTAATTTTCCATTAGGAATCCCTGATATGAAAAAAATTTTACTAGCCGAAGATGACCCGAATTTGGGCATGCTTTTACAGGATTATTTGCAATTAAAAGGAAAATTTGAAGTTGTACGCTGTCAGGACGGTGATGAGGCTCTAAAAACATTCAATGCCGAACATTTTGACATGTGTATTTTTGATGTCATGATGCCCAAAAAAGATGGTTTTACGTTGGGGAAAGATATTCGTCGTATCAACCCAAAGATTCCGATCATTTTTGCTACAGCTAAGACCATGATTGAGGACAAAGCTGAAGCATATAATTTAGGTGGGGATGATTATATTACAAAACCATTTCGCATCGAGGAGTTGCTTTTAAGGATCAATGCTTTGTTTAAAAGAGTATCAGAACCAGAAAAGACTGAAGTTTCTGATCAGCAGACTAAATTTGAAATCGGCAATTATAAATTCGACTATACCTCACAACTAATTACATATGCTGATTCACAACAAAAGTTATCCACCAAGGAAGCTGAATTGCTCAGGCTTTTATGTCGCAAAAAAAATGAGGTTTTAACCCGGGAAGAGGCATTGATATCAATCTGGCATGATGATAACTACTTTAACGGACGGAGTATGGATGTGTTTTTAAGCAAGCTGCGTAAATACTTAAAGGAAGATCCTAAGGTGGAGATTATCAATGTGCATGGAAAGGGATATAAGTTATTGGTTAGTTAATTTTTAGGAAATAATCTACATTGTAACAACTTAGTAGTCTATTAGTCTATAAATTATGAAATTTCCTTCGCTTAACACTTTTGTCAATTCCATTAAAAATGTTTTATTGCGGTTTCCGTTCGAAATTGGATTTGCTTTGCTCGGAACCCTTGCGGCAACGGTTTTAATTGAGATAAGCGAACTCAAAGTAGAAGCAGAGAACTTTTGTCTGAGGTTGATTATGGTGGCTAACCTGGGTATTGTCTTAACCCTTTCACTCAGTCTTTTTTTTGAAAACAATGCGTTTTCTTTTCTAAAAAAAATACTCTTAAGGTGTTCAATTCTGCTATTGCTCGTTGGCTTATTCTTTTTGCTTGACCCCTTAAAACGTGAAATAGATTTTTTCAGATTTATTTTACTTGCTCTGGCAGCTCATCTTTCAGTCTCTTTTGCTGCTTATTTCGGCAAGGGCCATATCAATGCGTTCTGGCAATTCAACAGGGTTATCTTTCTGCGCTTTTTAATCGGCGGAATCTATAGTGCAGCATTGTTTCTTGGGCTTGCTGCTGC
>CAMCTU010000121.1 GCA_945878525.1 Sphingobacterium thalpophilum | reverse complement strand
CATTTTGAAAATTTCGATAAATCTTTAGTCCCGGGAATGTACATGAATGCCGAGATCAAAATAAAAAGCCATGAAACACTGGCTATTCCAGAAGACGCTATTGTGAGTTTCGAAGGACTGGAGTATATTTTTATAAAAAATACCGGGATGGAATTTGAGATGAAGGCCGTTGAAACCGGAGTCAAAGAGAATAAATATGTTGAGATAATCAACAGTGCTTCCTTTGCTGAAAAACAAATAGTGACTAAAGGGGCTTATACCTTGCTAATGTCTCTTAAAAACAAGTCAGAAGAATAATGATTTGAAAAATAAAATAGGTTCTTTGTATCATACACAGAACCTATCGTTAATAAGGGGTTTTCGGCATAAAATCATGACTGATTTTGTTAAAATAAGAGATTTTATCTTATTTTAGAAAGCAAAGTCTGTTTCTCTTCGCCTATTCCAGTCCCGTGTTCTGCCCTATTTTTTTGCGGAAAATTTAATTTTATCATGAGATTCTTATTGCAAAAAAGATAGAACTGCCACTCGGGTTTATTTCCCATGGCCTGCGGTTCTATTACCAGACTGCCCGTCCCGATGAAAAACAGCTTCAGGTAAAATAAACATTGCCGTAGGAGGTTCCAGCTTTCGCTGGAATGACTACGATTTCTTGCCGGAACTACTTTAGAGGAAAGGGCTAAACTAAGCTATAGCACAAAGGTATTGCTTTTCAAAATCAAATTCTTCTATGGCTCCAAGGCTTTATCTGGGTAATTAAACCCAAAATTTTAAATCCTTCCTAAATCAAAACGAATATTAAAAAAATAATCAATACATCAGAATCCTAAAAATCAATCACTAGTGTCCGGGGAACTTTTAATTATAAAATAAAAGATCGAATTTTTAGCTCATAATTATGCTCTACTTTTCCTGCAGCAGAAAAGTAGCAAAATGCCGCCGCTGCACCTGATGCTATAAAAGTTAATGCTTTGGCTTGGACTGTGCCTACCGCACCAGCTGAGGCGGAAAAAAGGTTAACGGAGATTTTGTGCTTAGGCCAAAGCTTATCAACAGTCCCGTTGTTTTAGGTAGAATTTTGCAGATTTCAAGGCAGTGAAACTATAAAAAATGATTCTAAACTTAAAGGGGGGGGCTTGCTTTGTATCGGACTCTTAAAAACATACTTCTTACAATGTAAATGACTATTGTATCTGAAATTTTATTTTAACCGGACAACAGTGATATTTTTTATAATTTTCGGGAAGCATTTTTATTAAATTGTTAAATATTTATGCAATCCTAGTCTTTGGAATTTAAATGGTCGTAATAAAGATAAACTCGTATTCACATCTTGGTTAAGCGACTGACGAAATCAACATGCTAAACGCCCAGGTGATTTCGCAAGTCGGAAAGTTCGGACTTACGAATTTAACTTAGCATCATGTAGGATAAATTCGTCAGTCGCCTTTCTGATTTACAAAGAGGAAATTAACTTTCAAATCGCTTGGGTGATTCAGCAATTCGTATAAAAATCCAGGCTTTCAATAATTTCTTCTTCCGTGCAATAACTATCGAAACCACATTTTCCAATTTGACTTAATAATGAAAAACTAATTTGTCCGGCATTGTTCTTTTTATCGTTCTTCATGATTTCAATTAAATCGGGATAGCTGGTTTTATTTAACTGGTAAGCAGGGTAAGTATTCTTAATAGTATCTACGATTTCAAAAAGTTCTTCCTCTTTGAGACCGTTTCTTTTTGCTGAAAGGTAAGCTTCACAAATGAAACCAATTGCAATCGCTTCTCCATGTAAAAGCGGACTTTTATCCTGTTTTAATGAATAGCTTTCTATCGCATGTCCAATAGTATGTCCGTAATTCAGGATTTTTCTTAATCCCTTTTCGAAAGGATCTTTTATAACCACTTCATTCTTAATTTCAATAGAACGATAGATAATTTCATCGTTCAATTCTTTTGGAACTATCCCTTTCAATTTTTTGAACAATGAGGCATCATAAATGAGTCCATGTTTAATAACCTCTGCATATCCCGAATAAAGTTCCCTGTCACTTAAAGTTTTAAGAAATGGGGTATGGATATAAACCGCTTTTGGCTGTGTAAATGTGCCGATAATGTTCTTTACATTGTTCATGTCGACACCGGTTTTGCCACCAACCGATGCATCAACCTGAGATAAAAGGGTAGTTGGAACCTGCACAAAATCTATTCCACGTTTAAAGGTTGAAGCTGCAAATCCACCCATATCGGTTATCACACCTCCACCAAGATTGATCATAATACTATTTCTGTCGGCACCAAAATCGAGCAGCATTCTCCAGATACCGATACAGAAATCAATATTTTTATTTTCTTCACCAGGTGTCACTTCAATCAGATCAAATTCAATTGAGCCCAATGCATCCTGCAATGCAGGCAGACATTGAATTTCTGTATTGCTGTCGACCAAAACAAATACTTTGCTATATTTTTTTTGATTTAAAAAAGCAGATAATTCCTGAAGACTGTTTTTGAAGAACACAGAATAACTTATACTCTCTATCGGTTTCATACAACTTTAATTTTTTGTCCTTTGAACTCAACGGTATCGCCACGTCTTACCTTGAGGCGTTTTCGTAAATCCACCGCTCCGTTATATTTCACTAAACCTGCTTCCACAACAATTTGGGCTTCCCCACCGCTTTGGACGAGGTTGGCGGCCTTAATTAATTGGATCATCGGAATGAATTCGCCTTCTAATTTAAATTCGAGCATATGACAAACTTACAAATTTTAGCTTTTGTATGTTAATGTCTCAATATTTCTACCTTTGTACTAAAACCAATTATTTTGACAAGCCGCCCGGCAAAAAGCCATAATTTATCATTTGAGAATACTGAGATTGCTTTTCGTGGAAAATCGAATGCAGATCTTAACCGTGCATTTTGGTTATTTAAGTTTATCAGTATAAATTTTCTAACCAGTATTGGACCGCCAATAACCAATATGGCTCTTAAGTTGGGTTTACCTATAAAATCGCTCATTAAATCTACAATCTTTCGTCAGTTCTGTGGAGGTGAAAGCATTGCAGAATGTGAACAAACAATTGTACAGCTTAGTGCGGCCAGAGTAGGGTCTATTCTTGATTATTCGGTCGAGGGCGAAGATGATGAACAAGTATTTGATCAAACCTGTGAGGAAATTATGAAAACCATCCGCCATGCAAAAGGCGATAAACGTATTCCGTTCACAGTGTTTAAAGTCACAGGTTTGGGCAGATTTGCTTTACTTCAGAAAATAAATGAACAGAAATCACTTGAATCTACTGAAAAAGCGGAATATCATCGTCTGAGCAATAGAGTTGATCAAATTTGCGGACTCGCTCATGAACTGAATGTCAGGGTGATGATTGATGCAGAAGAAAGCTGGATCCAGGATCCAATAGATTCACTAGCCCTCGAAATGATGCGAAGGTATAATCAGGAGCAGGCAATAGTTTTTAATACCTATCAGCTGTACAGAAATGATAAATTAACATCACTTGATGAAGACATTAAATTAGCGGTTTTGGAGCAGTTTATTCTTGGGGCAAAACTTGTACGGGGAGCTTACATGGAAAAAGAACGTTTGCGTGCTGTTGAAATGGCATATGATTCGCCAATACATGTGGACAAAGAATCAACAGACAGAGATTATAATAATGCATTAAAGTTGGGCATCAGTAAGATTGAATTTGTTTCTTTTATTGCGGGTACACACAATGAATTTAGTTGTAAATCATTAACTCAATTACTTCATGAACAAGGTATCCCTACTCATCATGAGCATGTTTATTTTTCTCAGCTACTTGGGATGAGCGATAATTTAAGTTTTAATTTAGCCGAAGCAGAATATAATGTTGCTAAATATGTTCCTTATGGTCCTGTAAAAGCGGTTATGCCTTATCTTTTTAGAAGAGCAGAGGAAAACACTTCAGTTGCCGGGCAAATGGGCAGGGAACTCCGTTTAATCTCTGGGGAGATGAAGAGGAGGAAAATGAAATAGTATCAAGAACCAAGAGCCAAGTGCCAAGAATCAAGACTAAATCCTGGTTCATTTAAAATTTTGTATTCTAGCATATTAATCCAGACTAATTCCAGTGATAATTACGATATATTACAGACCACTGAAAAATGGCAACAGACCACAGAGGAAGTATTAAGAACCAGACTAAAAATGCTAGTTCTCAATTAACTCCAATCTTTCTTGGTTCTTGGCTCTTGGATCGAGAATCATAAATAAATTATTTAAATATTAATCGACTTATCACTCCAATATGTCTTGATTCTTGGTTCAAAACATTTGTTTGCTTAATATTCCTGAACCATACAAATAACTTTCTAAAGTTTCATCCTTAGTCAAGAGGTGGGTTTTTAGTCCAAGCATATCAGCTGTTTTTAAATGCTGCGGACTATCATCAATAAAAAGTGTTTCATCAGGATTGAGATTATTCTCACGCATCACAAATTCAAATATCTCCGGATTTGGTTTTCTCATATTCATGAGATGGGAGTAATAATCTTTTTCAAAAAACACTGCATTAGAATCTAATTGATATTCTCTTTTTAAATAGTTGATAATCCAGTTGTAATGGATTTCATTGTTGTTACTTAGCAGGAAAGTTCTATACTTCGTCTTTACTTTCAAAAGAAGATCATGATTTGGTTCAGGTACTCCTATCAGCAGGGAGTTCCAGGCTTTATCAATCTCTGTATCATTCAAACTTTCAATTCCGGTAACTTTTCTGATTCCATCCCTGAAATCTGAAGAGGAAATATGGCCTTGCTCAAACTGATCAAAGAGTGAATGGTGTCCTTTGTGTGAGAAGAAATGTTCTACATCTTTTACACCCAGTGCTGTAAAACTTTGTTGTGCCCTATTGAAGTCTATGGTGAAAATGACATTGCCATAATCGAAAATTATATTTCTAATTTTATTCATAATTTAAAGGTAAATTTTAAGTATATCTTTCTAAAATCAAAGTACTTCTTTGTTTTTTTTTATGATCTCCTCTACTAAATGACATTTATTCCGAATACCTATTCAATTATTCTGATAATCTGTGGCCTTATTGCACTTTACATATGTATCAAGAGGTACAGATAATGAGCAGGGTACAGGACTCGGCCTGCTCTTGTGCAAGGATTTCATTGAAAAGAATGGTGGGATTATCTGGGTCGAAAGTGAATTGGAAAAAGGCAGTAAATTCTATGTTAGTATTCCCAATACTAATTGGTGATTTTTTTTTAGAGTATATATTGTTTGTTTTAATTTATTTTTCTAATATTTAAATAAATAAAACAGTTTTTCTGATCTTGATTTTATAGAAATGTCATTACTCATCGTACTTCTTGGACTAATACTCCTGCTATTACTAATCATAAAGAAAGTAAGTCCGATGTTGGCATTACTCATCGTATCAATTATTACCGGCTTATTGCTTGGCATGTCGCCGGGTAAGGTAATGTCAACTATTTCACAGGGTATTGGAAACACATTGGGAGGTATGGTAATGGTTCTGGCTTTGGGTGCGATGCTAGGAAAATTGATTGAAGAAAGTGGTTCTTCCAAAAAAATTGTATTTATTCTGATTCGTCTTTTCGGAATCAGGAATATACAGTGGGCTATTTTATCTACGGGTTTGCTGGTTGGTATTCCTTTGTTTTATAATGCGGGTTTTGTGGTTCTTGTTCCACTGATCTTTGCAATTGCAGCCACAACCAGGTTGCCGCTTTTATATCTGGCTTTGCCAATGGCTGCCTCATTGTCGGTAACACATGGGTTTCTTCCACCTCATCCAGGACCTCTGGCAATAGCTTCTATATTGAAAGCCGATGTAGGAATTATTCTTATCTATGGTTTGATTTTAACTGTACCAATCGCTATTGCCGGAGGAATAATTCTGCCCAGATTAATCCTTAAGAATAATTTAGTTGTCCCTGATTCAGTTGAATTCCTACCAGAAGAAGAAAATCTACTACCCTCGGGCTTTAAAAGCTTTATTACTGCTTTATTGCCGGTGTTTTTAATAATTGTGGGTACTGCAGGCAATTTTTTCATTCATGCTGAGGCAATTAAACCAGTATTTGTTTTTCTCTCTGATCCTACAATTGCCTTGCTTACCGCAGTACTATTTAGCATTATTATTCTCAAAATCCCGATTGTTAAGGCTATGGACCATTGTTCTGAAGGGCTAAAGAGCATAGCAATGATTGTTCTGATCATTGCTGCAGGCGGGGCTTTTAAACAAGTACTAATTGATAGTGGGGTAGGGGAAACTGTCAAAGAGTTTTCGTCGAGGTTTGACTTGTCTCCTTTATTTCTTGCCTGGTTTATAGCTGCTTTAATCAGGGTTACACTTGGTTCGGCTACGGTAGCCGGGCTTATGACTGCAGGTATAGTCTTACCATTATTAGGGAATGGAGTATCTGCGGAGTTAATGGTACTTTCAATTGGTGCCGGAAGTCTGATGTTTTCACATGTGAATGATGGTGGATTCTGGATGTTTAAAGAATATTTTAACCTTAGTTTAAAACAAACCTTCGGTACCTGGACTTTGATGGAGAGTTTGGTTTCTGTTCTTGGATTACTTGGCGTGCTTTTGCTTAATCAGTTTTTATAATGCTATGTAGATCCAAATGGTAATCAGAGCATAGCAAGCTCTAAGGATTCAAATCTCTATTGAATAGCACTTTTCCAACAATTCTAATAATTTCAACAATTCTATTTTAGAATCCCAAAGCATTTCCGTAAAATTGCATCCTTAAATCAGTCCGCCCAAGGCGGAAATGAGCGCCCATAGCTCAGTTGGTTAGAGTAGAAGACTCATAATCTTTTGGTCCCTGGTTCGAGCCCAGGTGGGCGCACGAAAAAGGCAATCCGAATGGGTTGCTTTTTTGTTTTAGCGTGCACCTGGGCGAGAAGCCTGTCCCGACGATAGGAGGGAACTCCAGGTGGGCGCAGGAAAATAAGCAAACTCAGTTGATTATTTATTTTACAATAATTTGGAAAAGGGTATAGTTAATAGTGTTATTCAAATCAAAAGATATACCTCCTAAACACTACATTTAATTGCCCAAAATGATCTGAATCTATTGATATTTGAGTAATTGGTCTTTTACTATCAAGCCAAGTATTAAAGAAAGCACCCTCAATAGAAATATCATTTAATATTCCTAGTTTAAAAGAAAGTGAAGCCCTTACGGGTATATATGGACTGCGCTCTGTTAGATTAATCTCATAATATTTTCCATTAGAATATAGCTTTTCTGTTCGGTTGGTTAATAGATATCCTATTCCTAAACCTAGATTAAAATCAACAGGAAATCTTTTTTTGAGATTAAAACCAGGCATTACATTAAAAGTGGGCGTAATGTCCATAGCGAAATTATAACCATTAAACATAGGCTCTAACATTTTTTTACCATCTTGATTCCCAACAAATTCCTTTGCTGAAAATTGCTGAAGAGTAAAATTGCTTTTTACACTTACATGATTACCATAACGTTTTCCAATCCCTATAGTAAGCACAGGGGCTTTTTGGTTAACGATATTTTCAAATTTAACCGTGGGTCTTGGAGCAGAAAAAAAAGTGCCTACTCCTAGACCGTATTGATAATAAATGATGCTCGGGTTTCTAGTTGTAGAGAATAACTGTGCATAAGAATTAATGCCTATGAAAATAAATAAATAGAGAAATAAGAAATATTTTAACATATCTATTTTTTATTTAAAAACTCCGAATTGCACGGTCAAATCTGATTTAGAAGCCCTGACCAGCAAAAATTTTGGATATCTCATCCGCACTTAATGCCCTATTCCAAATTGCGATATCATCAAGTTCTTTGTTAAATCTAGCTCCTACGTTTGAATTTATGCATCCTCCAATAGATATATCAAATGAATTATTTATAATTGGGTTTAAGATTGAAATAGAATTAATCAAATTTCCATTCAGATAAAGTTTTAGGATATTGTTTGAAAAAGTCATTAAATAATGATTCCACTGATTTAATTGTGAAAAATCAGTTATCTGACCAGCAGAAACAGCACCATTTCCTTTAGTTAAAGAACCTTGAAGACGATATTTACCGTTACCATATCCACTATCATCTTGATTTACTCCTAATTCCCAACCGCTTACAAAAGGGAATGTACCTTTGTAAATTAAACTTTCATTCGCATACGACCAGCTTTCTTTATAATTTGCCCGAATAGATATAGAAAATTCAGAGTTAAAATTATAGATATCTTTGTTTTTTACTATGATCTCTGCTCCAACCTTGCTGGGAAAGAAATATGATGAGTTTTGATTTCCAAATCTATCCTTACTTAAGGACGCACCTTTTACAACACCATTATTTCCATTCCCACTTTCATCATTTGCATTCCCGTTAAATGGCCACCATCCTACTAAACCGTTGGTAGGTACAGGACTTTTACCAAACAATAAAGTTTCAAGCAGCTTTATTATCTCAGCATTACTATTCTTTAGCGATTCTATCTGCTTTAAAATAGTACCAATAACTACACCTTGGTCGCCTAATTGACTCGTTAGCTGAGCAATTTTGGTAAGATTTTCTGCCAATTGCGTTTGAACAGTTGTAATTTGAGTTTTTAAAGCATCTAATTGTTCCTTATTCTGTGCTAAACCAGATAAAATTGTATTATATCTGGTATCTAACTGAGTTATTTGAGTTTT
>CAMCTU010000120.1 GCA_945878525.1 Sphingobacterium thalpophilum | reverse complement strand
GGTGGCGGAACTCAGGCTACCTGGTTTTGTGGGGTGGAATCGCGTTTGACGATGGCGGCTCCAAGTTGTTTTGTAGTAGGATTTGAAACCAATCTGAAGAATGAGCTTCCTGCTGATATTGAGCAATGTCCTCCTGGAGCAATAAGCCTCGGACTCGACCATCTCGATTTTATTGCTGCCATGGCTCCTAAGCCGGTTATATTAATGGGTCAGGAAAAAGATTTTTTTGATGTCCGTGGCACTGATCATGCGGTTAAAGAACTTAAAAAGATCTATAAATTGCTTGGTGCAGAGCAAAATATTCAGTTTTTTGCCGGGCCGGAGTATCACGGTTTTTCGAAACATAACCGTGAGGCAATGTATTCCTGGTTTAATAATGTGACCAGGATTTCAGATGCCAAATCAGAACCAATTCTAAGTCTGGAAGAAATCGACTTACTATCCTGCACTCCAAATGGTCAGGTTGGAGAAAGTAATCCACGCAATTTAACGAGCTATACCAGAGAATATTCTCAAAATAATAAATCCCGCAGGGGAACGCCGGCCGGGGATGCTCTGAAAATAATGATTAAAACCGTACTTAAATTGCCTCAGGTTTCAGGTATTCCTGAATATCGTATTTTAAGACCTTTGCCTTCCAGACAATTCCCAAAAAAGTTCTCAGCCTGTTATGCGGTTGAAACTGAAGCCGGTATCACAATTCCTGTTTATCGCCTATCGGATAGTGAATTATTATCCCGTCCGCCGGCAGGGGTTAAACGCGCTATATTGTATGTATCCCATCTTTCAGCGGACGAGGAATTGAGGAAAGAATCATTGATTAAAGATCTGATCAATGCTGAACCTGAGTCTGCAGTGTATGCCTGTGATGTGAGAGGTGTAGGCGAGTCGAAGCCCAATACCTGTGCGGATGATTTCTTCGGTTCATACGGAAATGATTATTTCTATTCAGCACACAGTATCATGCTGAATTCTACTTATACCGGACAAAAAACATTTGATCTTTTGCGAATTATAGACTTGCTGAGATCATGCGGGCATGAAGAGATCCATTTAGTTGGAAAAGGCTGGGGGGCTATTCCTGCAACATTTGCGGCCATACTTTCAAATAAGGTTACCCAGGTGACCCTTAAACATGCCTTAAGAAGCTATTCCGACATTGCTGAAAATGCTGAATTCAACTGGCCTTTATCAACCCTCGTTCCTGGAGTATTAAAGCATTTTGATCTCACAGATTGTTACAGGGATTTAACTTCGAAAAATCTGGTTCAGATTGCTGCGGTTGGTGCTGAAGGACTGTGAGGAGGGTTATTGTATAAATTTCCGACTGCTTTAACAATTAAATTTAATTTCTATACTACTGGTAATAACTAATTAATTTATTCAAAATGCAAAACTGTAATAGTCAAAAAAACGGCTTTAGAAAAGTATTCAAGCTTCCTGTAAGTGTTTTTCAAATTCTGATCGGAAGTTTTTTTATTCTGATTTTTCTTTATCCCGATCTTTCAAAAGCTCAGGATAAGGTTAAGGGTGGAAAATTTATTATTGAACCACCTACACTTGAAAACTTGGGATTCGAATGGTATATAGAGGGCGATAAAAACCGTAACGCGACGGTAAAAGTTGAGTATCGGATCGCAGCTTCCGCTAAAGAATGGAAAAAGGGAATGCCTCTCCTCAGGATTGGGGCTGAACATATTACAAGGGCAGGTATTGATTATACCACCCCCCATATGTTTGCCGGAAGTATTCTGGATCTTATTACCAATACTAAATATGAGGCGCGATTTACATTAGAGGATCCTGATGGGGTTGAAGGCGAGGCTGTTAAGGTAGTTAGTGTTTCTACACGGGCTGAGCCTAAGGCTGCGAGCGGAGGAAGAGTAAGACATGTTTATTCTCAATATTATACGGGTGAGAAATTAGAGCCGAATTACCCGGGCTTAGTATCTGCCTATAACGGTTCAAAAGAAACCAAGGGTGACTGGTATGTGGTAAGTGAAGATAAAGTCCAACCCGGAGATATTATCAAAATACATGGAGGCCTTTATCAGGGAGTACTCCTTAATTATCCGGATTGGAATAATATTCCTTTCGACGGGACTTATTTTTTCACTGCAAAAGGGACTGCAGAACGCCCAATTGTAATCGAGGCAGCGGGAGATGGTGAGGTTATCTTTGACGGAGCGGGAGCGGCAAACCTGTTTAATGTCATGGCAACCGAACATCATATTTTTCAGGGGCTGACTTTCAGAAATGTAGGCCGGGTTTTCGACGCTGGCCGTAAGCATTTGGCGGGAGCCAGCGATCTGACCGTACGCAATTGTCGTTTTGAGGACGTTGGTGAAGGTATCCGGACAGAATATGCCGGTTCAAAGAATTTTCTTATTCAGGACAATGTCATTATTGGCCGCGATGATCGCTATAGGATGTACGGTTGGGCCGCTCATCGTGAAGGTCTGATTCCTTACGGAACGCATCTGATGGATTCTTACTATGGGATCATGATTTATGGCCCCGGGCACGTAATTGCCAATAATTCTATTGCGTTCTTTCATGATGCAATTGGTGTTTCAACTTATGGAACCCCCGAGAAAGAGCAGGAATTAAAAGCAGTTTCGATTGATATTTACAATAATGATTTGCATCTAATGGTCGATGACTTCGTTGAGGCAGATGGTGGTGTACACAATATTCGTGTCATGAGGAATCGTGGGATAAATGCAGCAGAGAGTGGAATAAGTGCGCAGCCTGTATTCGGCGGTCCTGCCTATTACATCAGAAATGTAATGTATAATATAGGACAAGGCGGTGCGCTCAAGATTCACGGGGGTGTCCCGGGTCTTATTGCTTATCATAATACCTTTATTGCAGAGAATAACTCCGGAGGTGGTCATCCAAATTCGAATTACCGGAATAATTTATTTCTTGGCTCAGATGGGCCAACAATTGTTGCTGCATTTCCTTACACAACTCCTTATTCTGTAGCAGATTATAACGGTTATCGACCAAATCGTGGTGTTGCAAGTCCTGAAAATCAATATGTTTGGTTATCTCCCAAAGGAGAGCGCTTAGGATTTAAGGCATTAAATAGTCTTAATCAGGCAAGCGGTCTTGAAGCTCACGGTATAACCATTGATTATGATGTTTTTGAGAACCTTCAGCTACCAATTCAGGCAGCTACATCAGATAAGCCCAGCCCTGTTTATTTTGGAGTTGATCTTAATTTTAAACTTAATCCCAATGGGAAAGCAGTAGATGCCGGTGTAATTATCCCTAATATAAATGAAAATTTCAGCCGAAAGGCGCCGGATTTAGGAGCACTGGAATTGGGAAGCCCAGCTGTAATCTATGGAGCACGCGGTCTAAAACAGGATCAGGAGTTCTGGCGATGATCATGAAATTTATGGAATGCTGGTTTATGTAGGGTTCAGTCAATTGCTGTAATATTTAGCAATTGCGTACGCCGGCTAAGTTAAGTTTAATTTGCCTTGCTGCAGACAAAGGAGAAGTAAATGACTTCTCCATTTGCAAATTTGTTGTAGATATTCGATCCGGGAAGTCCGACGAAGTCGGCAATGGATTTGCGAAAGGGTTTGAGTACCATCTTTCTAAGCAGATCTTCTTTATGAGGCCGACTTAAATCCATGCTTTTAAGAACCTGTGGAGTGATTTCCTGTTCTGATAAAATTTTGAGTCCGCATGCTTGCAGCTGTGCCGGCCGTTTGGGGTAATGAATGCGTCCCATAAAATCAGAATACAGGAAAAAGCCTGATGGTTTAAGCGTACGGGCTACTTCCTTAAAAAAATCTGCCCTGCTGCCATAGCAATGTGATGATTCAACGTTAATGATAAGATCAAAGCTGTTATCCTCGAAAGGTAAGTTCTCTGCGTTCCCGGTCATAAAACTTAGACGTGTATCATTGTAATTCTTTTTACAGAAATCTGTGGCATTTTTTGAAAAATCAATGCCGGTAACTAATGCAGGATCGTATTTGAGTAATAATTCACATCCTCCTCCGCGGCCTGAACCAATCTCCAAAGCATAGGCTCCTTTCTCAATTGTAGCCTGATCCAGTAAATGTTGATACATATTGGCAGAGAGGGTATTATAATCGCCCGAAGAGTTTTCTGTTCCGGCAAATCCATAGTTCATAAATTTCCAGCCAGTCATTTTTCTGAACAGGATTGCTGTGAACTCATAAAAATATTTCCAGATGGTAAGACTTAATTTAGGGGAGAGATCAACCAACTTTCGGAAAAGATTTGAGAACATTTGTATTAAATTTTATACAAATGTAATTTTTTTGCTCAGAACCAGAACTGTGTATATTTTGGCAGGAGCTGATTAGCTGGATAGGTTTAACTTAAATAATTTTAATATAAATTATTACATGCTGATAAACAGGTTCTATATTTCTTTTAACCTGAGTTCGAGCTAAAATCTTGCAGTGTTTTTGCAGATTGAATAATTTTCTATTTATTGGAATGCAGTATTTGTTTCTCCGTTGGCGTACGCGTGTCGCGTGTGCTTCCAAATTATTCATGGAACGCACGGCTCATGCTCGCAATGTCATTTTTTAAGGTTAAGTTCAACTCTGCCGACTGCTTTTTCGATTCGAATTTTTCTGTTGAATCAGAAGAAGGCCGCATATCTATGATGACCCGGAATGGGTCTATATGTTTATAGAACAATTTTCAATAAAAAAATCCCGACCCCGAAGCTTCGGGGTCGGTGAACGGTTTGTATGGTCTTTCTATAAACATGCGACCACCTTCCGGGTCGGTTGATTTATTATGACAAGTGGCATCCATGGGGCAAACGGGCAAAACGATACCAAACAGAAATCTTGAATGCTTAAATAATGACCCCCGCTGGCGTACGCGTGTCGCGTGTGCTAATAAATTATTCATAGAACGCGCGGCAAGCTCGCAAGAGCAGTGTGGATACTTGGGAGATTCCAGCCTCCGCTGGAATCGAAATGCGGAACCGTAAGATAAATGATGTTGCCCCCTAGCTTACGCGGAGGCGTGTGCCTCCAAATTATCCATAGAATGCGCATCAGGGCGCATCAGCGCAGTTGGTGGTTCTTTTGCCGCGCATCACATCCCTATGAAATACAGCAGTAAGTAAAATAAACCTTGCCGGAGGAGGTAGCTTACGGCTAAACCTAATATGAAATAGAACGGGATTTCTTGCCGGAACTACTCCGGAGGAAAGGGCTGAAATGACCCATAGCACACAGCAATTGGTTTCAAAAAACAAATTATTATTGCTCCTGGGGCCAATCCGATCTCCTATATCCGAATCATTTTACCCTTCCTTACTCAAGAGGTAATTTAATAATTAAACCGATAGGCCAGTGATATAGAACCATAAGCATGAGCTTTAGCTGCACTTTTCACTTCTCTGCTCTTTAACACAATATTATAGTTTGCTGAATACCTTTTTGCTGAAAGCGATATTCCTATTTGTTGTGAATAGACTATTTTTTTTGCATCAAAAGTAATGGGGCCTTTTTCTTTGAGGAATAGTCCACCCATGATAGTAGCATCATAGGCAACATAGTTTATACGAGGGATTGTATACAGAAAAAGTTCCCAGGATTTTTTTTCCGGTGGATCCAGGCTGATCAGACTATTATTGCTAATCGACTCAAACAGGTAATTCATCTTTCCCAATCTGATCAACATTCCAAGATTTGCACCTGAAAATGTATTGCCAAGTAATGCTGAAGAGACCATCGTAATATCTGCCATCTTATTCGCAGATCTAAGTAACAGATTCTGGTAATCAAGTGAAAGGTTTAAGCCTGGTTCGCTTTTCAGCTGGTATTCCCAGCCTTTAGGTTCGTAAATGTTTAACAGATCATGATAGCCCATTTGGACTTCCTTACCCAGAGCCAGTGGTCCTATGATTCCAGCTTCAGCTTTGAATCGAAGCATACGCTCATTTTTGTAAAAGCGGTTAAAGGCCGCCGCTCCAAAAAGATATCCTGTAAAAGGACGGTCGTGCAAGGCCGGATCAGGAGCTTTAGCAGAATATGGAGTATAGATTTCATGACCGAATTCGAATTCAGTGGTAGTTTTGATAAGATTTGGATTATTTATTCTTTTTGAAGCATCGGTAGCATATCGGTAGTTAGCAAATGTTCCACTTGTATAGTACCTGTCCTGATAAAAGTAGATATCATTTTCGGTACTGAAGGACAGTTCTTGTTTGAAAATTTGTGCTGAAACAGATGAAACCGATATCATTGAAATTATCAATAAAGGCCTAATGTATAACAGATTATAGAAATTGGACATTATGGATAAATTCAATAGTTGATCATTAATTAAAGATTTGAAATCGACTGCTATATTACAGATAGATTTTCTTAAAAACAGAATGGTTTGTCATATAAAATAATTGGAAAATAGTGATCAAGAGAATTTGTTCCTATAAATGATAATCAACATCTGAATTGAGTAGATTCTTGGGTCAAAGCTTTTTATCTTAATAGTGTGACTGAAAGAAAATAATAGTCTGACGAATGATATGTGTAGTAAATTATCGACAATAAAACAAGGATTTTGGCATTGACTTTTGCAGTTCCAGTTTATGTTGGGAGAATTTCGTCCTAAGCAGGCGGGTATTAATCTTTTTATGAATTTGGGCATTAGCTTTAACATGTCCCAAATCCCAGCCCTCTCATTTGGACTCTTTTATTTTCTTTTCACAAACTCAGCTTAGGTAGATTAATCTTCCGCCTAAACCAAGTTCAATGGTTAGAATTTTATCCCGCCTGAAACGTAAAAGATCCGACCATCTGCTGGTAAAATTCCCGGACCCGGATATCCGCCTGAGCGTCGGGTAAAATAATGTTGATCGCTCAGGTTGTTTACTCCAGTTTTTATGTTGTAATTATTAAGAAACTTAAAGCTTGCGGATAAATCCTGCACCTGATAGGAGGGAATGAGACCGGTTGTTGCTGCTGCATTGGCCACTCGGGTGTTTGCTGCGTCGGCATATGTTTGTCCGATACTACTCAATTGCCAGGTTATTGAGAATCCTTTTTTTGCGTAGGTAGCTCCAAAACGATGGATATCAGCAGGTGCATTCTCTACCCGGTTTCCTGCCAAATTACCAGTGATGATCTGTCCGTTTACGTTAGAAGTGATTTGAAAGTCACGATAAGTAGCATTTATAAAAGCCAGTGAAGCAAACAAGCTTAGATTTCCTGCTTTTGGACTGGTCATGAAGGCTGATACCGGATCGAATTCGATATAAGCCTCAAAGCCTTTACTTACTGAACGACCTAAATTGGTTCGGTATTGGAAATTTTGACCATTAGCTGTTTGGGAAATAGTTCCAATCCGGTCATTGTAATGGAGGTTGAAATAATCTATATCGAAATTCAGGAAATTACTCACTTTTCCGCGGTATCCAATATCCAGATTAAAGCCTTTAGCATCTTTTAATTCAGAGTCAATTATATCTGTAGTAGCAGGTGGGGTCAGGTCTGAGATCAAAACTGGACGATAAGCCTCTGAAAAATTCGAATAAAATTCGGAGCGGGGGGTGATGTGGTATTCTGCACCAACTCCGAATAGCAAGAAGTTACGTTGCCGGGTTTCCGCTTTTAAGTTAAGGGCTAGGCCATTGACTATATTAAATTGGCCTTTCATTTGTGACTGGATGTTTTCGACCCGCAGTCCGGCTGTGAAAAGAAGTTTTTTGTTAATGCGGAAAATATTCTCGGCAAAAGCTGCCCGGTTGATGTTTTTAAAATCTAAATCGCGTGGGAATAATCCATTCACCAGGTCGTAACTCATCTCACTTCCTGTATCTCCTTTGCCCATCTGTTTGCGGTCAATTCGCCCATTAAAATATCTTAAGCCCGTTGCCAGACTATTTTTTAAGCCAAACATGCGATAATCTGTCAGTAATCTAAACTCAGTACCATAAGTTGTATAATAATCTCTGTCTACCTGACGGTTACTCAGGTTGTCGGCAGTTGTGATTGGGTTAACAAAACCCACACTGTTTCTTTCAGCAAAGGTGCCGAATGTTTTCAAACTAAGTTTGGTTTTATCATTCAGAATGTATTCTGCACTAAGTGATGGAATTAACCAGGGAGTACTGAGCCAGTTGCGACTCCGCACACTTTGGCGTGGATTCTGAAGAAATTGGAGATCCCCTAAACCACCCGCTTGCTGACTCCGGGTAGTCATATAGGTGATTTCAGAAATCAGTTTCAAATTTTTATTCAGGGCATAACTCCATTCAACATGGGCATGATCGGTATTAAAATAACCATTATCCCTCCATCCATTACCCACACGTTTTTGATAATATGCGGTATAACTCAATCGACCTTCAGTACCTCCAATATAATTAAAGGTACTAAACAGTCCGTTGCTGCCCACCGTGTTTTGAGATTCGAATGTAAGCTTGGTTGAAATATCCGGCTTGCGTAAGACGAAGTTCATTAAACCTCCAAATTGCGGACCATATTGCAGCGAGGAAGCCCCACGTACAATTTCAATACGATCCACTACTTCCATTGGCGGAGTGTAATAAGCTTCGGGGTATCCCATCGGATCGGGGGTAATATCATAGCCATTCATCCGCACGTTAAACTCCCAGGAGCGATTAGGGCTTAAGCCTCTTGATGCTACTCCGAGCTGGATACCGGAACCGTCATTTTCCCAAACGGAAATACCCGGTGTTCTGCCGAAAATTTGTCGGCTATTATTCATCGCCAAATTGGCATTGA
>CAMCTU010000119.1 GCA_945878525.1 Sphingobacterium thalpophilum | reverse complement strand
GCATTTACAAAAATTGACTTATTTTGTAAAAGTATGCAAAAGCGCAGATTTACTGATCAGATGGGAAGGCATATTTCCGTTTCATATCCTCCCCAAAAAATTATTTCATTGGTACCATCTCAAACTGAACTTCTTTTCGATTTAGGTCTGGAACAGGAAATTATTGGAATTACAAAGTTTTGCATCCATCCTAAAGAAAGATTCAAAAAATCCAACAAAATAGGAGGCACAAAGACCTTGGATCTTCAAAAAATCAGAGCTTTAAAAGCTGATTTAATTATTGGAAATAAAGAGGAGAATGATAGAAAACAAATTGAGGAGTTGATGCAGGATTATCCTGTATGGATGAGCGATATTGAAACCTTACCGGATGCATTAAAAATGATCAATCAGATTGGGGAATTAACCAATTGCCGGGATAGGGCTGCTCAAATTGCAGTCAGAATTAATGAACAGTTTTCAAATTTGAATAGAAAGGATAAGCCAGTAAGAGTAGCGTATTTTATTTGGAAGGATCCGTACATGGTGGCAGGAAAGCAAACTTTTATCGATGATATCCTGAGCAGAGGCGGATTTGATAATGTCTTTAATGAAGATCGTTATCCGGAGATCAATATCAACTGGCTTGTTGAGCTTAATCCTGAAGTTATTTTTCTTTCTTCTGAGCCGTATCCATTTAAGGATGAACATGTTAAAGAGATTAAAAAAACCTTTCCGAATGCCAGAGTTTCAATTGTTGATGGAGAAATGTTCTCCTGGTATGGTAGCAGGCTACTTCTTAGTCCGGCTTATTTAGCCTCATTGCGACATAAATAATTAATCAAGTGGAAATAATAAGCTTAAATCATTTTGTAATTATATAGAAAAACGTTATTTTTGCCGACCCAATTACATAGTATTTGTGAATAATATTGTTTATCAACAACATTATTCAAGCTTCTTGGAAATTTGGTAATAATCCTAACAATGCGGATGTGGCGTAATTGGTAGCCGCACCAGACTTAGGATCTGGCGCTTCACGGCGTGGGGGTTCGAGTCCCTTCATCCGCACTGATTAATTCCCCGGCTACAAACCGGGGAATTTTTGTATAAACAAAAACGACATAAAACACATAAAATGAACATTAAACAGGACAAAATAGACAATCTGAATTCAGTACTTACTGTTAAGATTAATCCTGAAGATTACAAAGAGCGAGTAGAAAAAGCGATCAAAGCGCAGGCAAAAAAAGCGAAACTTCCCGGATTTCGTCCAGGAATGGTTCCTGCCGGACACATAAAAAAAATGTATGGTAAAAATATTCTGGTAGATGAGATCAATACTATCCTGAATGATGCTTTAAGTAATTATATTAGCGAGAATAAGATTGAAGTTCTCGGGCAGCCGTTACCTAAGATCGATGACAGCAAAGATTTCAACTGGGATTTCACAGATGAGTTCGAGTTTATTTACGAACTTGGAATAGCTCCTGAGTTTGAACTTACTTTTTCATCAAAAGATAAATTAACCTATCATCAGGTTAAAGTAGATAAGGATACACTTGCCTCAAGGATCAAGAATCTTAGAAAGAGCTATGGCAAAATGTCAAATCCTGACGTATCGGCAGATGATGATGTTATCTATGCTGATTTAAATCAAATTGCTGCAGATGGTTCTGTTTTTGAAGGAGGAATCTCGAATACAGCATCTGTTCGTTTGGATCAGGTAGAAGATTCGAAGATTAAGAAGTCATTGATTGGACTTAAGAAGGATGATGAAGTGGTTCTTGATATACAGAAAGCATTTGATAGCAATGCAACTATAATTGCAAAGCTTCTCAATATTTCTGAAGAAGATGCTCAGGATACTAAATCCAAATTTAAGTTATCAGTTAAGAATATCAACAGATTGGAAGAGGGTGATCTGAACCAAGAGTTTTTTGACAAGATATTTGGCGAAAATGTTGTAACAACAGAAGCAGAATTTGAGCAGAAGATCAGAGAAGAGCTTGAGAGTATGATGGTTCAGAATGCCGATCAAAAACTTCAGGGAGATTTGTTTCAATTTGGATTGGATAAAGTGAAACTTAGCCTGCCTGACGACTTCCTGAAAAGGTGGTTAAAGGCAACAAACGAAAAATTGAGCGAAGAGGAACTGGAAAAAGGTTACGATGATTTTGCACGAAATCTGCGCTGGACTTTGATCGAAAATAAGATTATCAAGGACAATAAATTAGAGATAAAATACGAGGAAGTATTTGCGGCTGCCAAAAATCGCCTTGACGGACAGTTCCGTATGTATAGTCCGCAGCCACTTTCTGAAGAACAATTGGGACAATACACGGCTCAGTTCTTGCAGAATAAGGAGAATGCAAATCGTATTTTTGAAGAAGTAAAAGCACAGCATGTGTTTGATTATCTGAAGGGTGTTATTACCTTAGATAAAAAAGATATAGAATACAATAAGTTTCTGGAGTTGAAATAATTTGATTGTTTTTGATTTTATTACAAACATTTATTTCGATTGCTCTTTTTTTACTTTTTCGAAATAAATATTAAATTATAATTTAAATTCAAAAATGAACATAGATAAGAATGAATTCAGAAAATATGCCGTAAAACATCATCGTATCGGCAGTCAGCATGTAGATAGTTTTATTGGAAGGGTTCAAAGCGCTTCAATCCCTTCGGCCATGACACCTTACATCATAGAGGAGCGTCAGTTAAATGTGGCGCAGATGGATGTGTTCTCAAGGTTAATGATGGACAGAATCATCTTTTTAGGTGATGCGGTTCACGAAGGTATTGCCAATATTATTCAGGCTCAACTATTATTCCTTCAGTCTACCGATGCAAAACGGGATATTCAGATCTATATCAACTCACCTGGCGGTTCTGTTTATGCGGGTTTGGGTATTTATGATACCATGCAGTATATAAGTCCGGATGTTGCAACTATTTGCACAGGTATGGCAGCCTCAATGGCAGCAGTTTTACTTTGCGCAGGAACTAAAGGGAAAAGGGCTGCATTACCCCATTCCAGAGTGATGATTCATCAGCCTTCGGGAGGTGCACAGGGAGTTGCTTCTGATATGGAGATCAATCTTCGTGAGATGCTTAAACTTAAAAAAGAACTTTATGACATCATTGCCAACCATTCTGGTCAAACATACGAATGGGTAGAGAAAGCTTCAGATCGTGATTACTGGATGATCGCAAACGAAGCCAAAGATTTTGGTATGATTGATGAAGTATTGGTTGGAACTGGAGATAAAAAGTAATGAGTAAAGTTAGTAAGGATGTTAAATGTTCATTCTGCGGGTCAGGAAAGCAGGACACGCTGATGTTGATCGCTGGTCTTGATGCCCACATCTGTGATAAGTGTGTAACACAGGCGAATCAGATCCTGGCGGAGGAACTTAATGTTCGGAAGACTAAGTCAAGTCAAACTGTCGATACCCTTCTAAAACCCATTGAGATAAAAACTCACCTCGATCATTACGTAATTGGACAAGATCAGGCGAAGAAAATACTTTCTGTCGCGGTTTATAACCACTATAAGCGTTTAAATCAGAAGGTAGGTAAAGATGAGGTTGAGATTGAGAAGTCAAATATCATTATGGTTGGTGAAACTGGAACAGGTAAAACTCTTCTTGCTAAAACTATTGCCAAAGTTTTAAATGTCCCTTTTTGCATTTGCGATGCTACTGTTCTAACTGAAGCCGGTTATGTTGGCGAGGATGTGGAAAGTATTTTAACCCGCTTACTTCAGGCAGCCGATTATGATGTAACTGCCGCTGAACGTGGTATTGTTTACATTGATGAGGTTGATAAAATAGCCCGTAAAAGTGATAACCCCTCCATTACCCGTGATGTATCAGGAGAGGGGGTACAGCAGGCCCTACTCAAGATTTTGGAAGGTACCATTGTGAATGTTCCGCCACAGGGAGGAAGAAAACATCCCGATCAGAAGATGATTCCTGTGAATACAAATAACATCCTGTTCATTTGTGGTGGCGCATTTGATGGAATAGAGAAAAAGATAGCCAACAGGCTTCGTACTCAAACTATGGGTTACAAAGTTGATAAAGATGAATTGAATATTGATCTCAAAAATCTTTATAAGTACATTACTCCTCAGGATCTTAAGTCATTCGGACTTATTCCTGAACTTATTGGTAGATTACCTGTTATCACCCATTTAAACCCATTAGATCGGGAAACATTATTGAGTATTTTGGAGGAGCCCAGAAATTCCCTTATCAAACAATATAAAAAGCTGTTTGAATATGAGAATGTAAAACTTGATTTTGACAAAGAAGTAATGGCTTTTATTGTAGATAAGGCTATGGAGTTTAAACTTGGTGCAAGGGGCTTAAGGTCTATTTGTGAAGCAATTATGATCGATGCGATGTATGAAACACCCTCTGGTAAAACAGGAAAGGAGTTATTCATAACACTTGAATACGCTACTGAAAAATTTGATAAATCAGATTTAAAAAAATTAAAAGTCGCATAATTAAAGCCCCGGTCAACAGCCGGGGCTTTTTGTTCTATTTAATTTTTATTGTTTATGGAAAAGAAAGAAAATCATTCCGAAACAATTTCAACTCCTGGAAAGGATAAAGAAATTGAAATGCCAATAAAATCTGGTCTAAAGATGAAGGAGGATATTGTTGCAAATTGGTTGCCTAGGTATACTGGCAGGCCACTTTCTGATTTCAGCAGTTTTATTTTACTAACCAATTTTTCAAAATATCTGACACTTTTTTCAGAATGGAATGATCATGCACCAATAATAGGACTAGATAAACCAATGCAGAGCGTTTCTGCAAATGGAATTACACTGATTAACTTTGGAATGGGTAGTCCGATGGCCGCAACCATGATAGACCTGCTCAGCGCTATCAAGCCCAAGGCAGTCTTGTTCTTAGGAAAATGCGGAGGTTTAAAGAAAAAAAATCAAATAGGTGACCTTATACTTCCCATAGCAGCAATCAGAGGCGAGGGCACATCTAATGATTATTTACCTGCAGAAGTTCCTGCATTACCTGCATTTGCGTTACAGAAGGCTATTTCTACAACTATTCGTGACCATTCATTGGACTATTGGACAGGGACGGTTTACACTACAAATCGCAGGGTTTGGGAGCATGACAAAAGTTTTAAAAAGTATCTTAAAACCTTAAGGGCAATGGCTGTCGATATGGAAACTGCTACTATTTTCACAACTGGTTTTGCAAATAAAATACCCACAGGAGCCTTATTATTGGTTTCAGATCAGCCGATGATTCCGGAAGGAGTAAAAACAGCAGAAAGTGATTCAATTGTTACCGAGAAGTTTGTTGAAAATCATCTCAGGATAGGTATTGATTCACTAAAACAATTGATCAATAATGGATTAACAGTTAAGCATTTGAAGTTCTGAAAGATTTTCTGTTCTAACTTTAGATTGCTTTATTCCGAAATTATTTTCTTTCGTTTTTTCCCAAATTTACAATGGGTAAGACTACTTAACCGCTATTGTTACGGTACTTTATTTTGCCTTATAGATTTATTTAATAGATTGTTTTGATTTTATTCCCTTTAGGCATTTATTCTGTTGCTTCGGGCTTTAATGTTTATTTTTACATCATGTGGTATAACAATATTCTAGAAACCATCGGGAACACCCCCTTGGTTAGAGTAAACACGATAACTAAGGATGTTAAGGCTACGGTTTTGGCAAAAATTGAAACAACCAATCCAGGTAACTCAATAAAGGATCGTATGGCGGTTAAAATGATTGAGGATGCTGAACGGGATGGAAAACTAAAGCCAGGTGGGACTATCATCGAAGGAACATCCGGAAATACTGGGATGGGATTGGCAATGGCAGCAATCATTAAAGGTTACAAGTGTATTTTTACAACCACCGATAAACAATCCAAAGAAAAGGTAGATGCATTACGTGCTTTTGGTGCAGAGGTTATCGTATGCCCGACGAATGTTGATCCCGAAGATCCAAGATCATATTATTCAGTTTCTTCCAGACTTGAGCGGGAAGTACCAAACTCATGGAAACCTAACCAATACGATAATCTCTCAAATTCAACCGCACATTACGAGCAGACTGGTCCCGAAATCTGGGCTCAAACCGAAGGAAAAATTACCCATCTGGTGGTAGGGGTTGGAACTGGTGGTACTATTTCCGGTACTGGAAAGTATCTTAAAGAACAGAATCCGGCCATTAAAGTTTGGGGCATTGATACTTATGGATCTGTGTTTAAAAAATATAAAGAAACCGGTATTTTTGATAAGAATGAGATCTATCCGTACATAACAGAGGGAATAGGTGAAGATTTTCTCCCAAAAAATGTTGATTTTGATATCATAGACCGGTTTGAAAAGGTTACAGACAAGGATGCTGCCTTAATGACTAGGGAAATTGCCCGTAAAGAAGGAATTTTTGCAGGGAATTCTGCAGGATCGGCACTTGCCGGATTGATGCAGCTTAAAGATGAGTTGAAAGAAGGTGATGTGGTTGTAGTTATTTTTCATGATCATGGTTCCAGATACATGGGCAAGATGTACAATGAAGATTGGCTTAGAGAGCGAGGTTTTCTAAAGGATGAAAAGCTTACAGCAAAGTCTATTTTAATTAAACGCGGCCGGCAAAAAATTGTGACAATTGATTGTGAACAATCAGTACTTCAGGCAATTAATACAATTAAGTCACTTAATATTTCTCAGATTCCTGTCACTCAAAAAGGGATGATCATTGGGAAAATTACCGAGAGCGACATACTGAGTTCTGTTCTTGAGAACCCGGCACTCAGATCCGGTTCTGTCAAGGATATTATGACTTCTTCTTTTCCATTTGTTGATCTGAATACTTCCATTGATAAAATCACATCAATTATAAATAAGGATAACATGGCTGTTCTCGTTGAAGATGAACTGGGTGAAATTGAGATCATTACACAATATGATATCATCAATGCGATATCCGCATGATCAGACTATTCTGCGGATTTTTCCGACCAGGCACTCCATAATACAAAGCCAAATCCCAGAAGCATCAGACTATGATAAATTAGAAACCCGATATCCTGGAAATAAATCCCAGAGGAAACTGCAAATAAAAAGTATATAAACAGGAGAATTTCTGGTATAAATGATTTGTAGCTTTTACTACCTAAATATGGATTTTTCCCGGTTAATGCCATGATTTTGGGAGTCCTGATAAATGCTGTCTTCTTTCCTAAAATCCCCTGAAATATAGCTTTTGTGTTATTAAATGACATCCCTAATGAAAATATCATGGCAACAGGGAATAATATCAGAATCTCTAAAATTGCAGTAAATATCTTTTTTCTCTCAACCAGTATAGTGGTAAAAGAATACGCGAAGTTGATTAGCATTACTGCAGTAATAAATATATTCCAATTAAAGAACTGATTTAACTCAGATGAGGTATTTTTAACTAACATTAATGGGAAACTTATTATTGCACTGAAAAGGATGAAGGCGTAGATATAATTGTTTAATAAATGAAAGCTTGCAAATAATTTCACAGTCGGGTTAAGTTTAGCTTTCCAAAGTTTGTACAAAAGTTTTTTTGAGGTTTCAACCCCACCTTTAGTCCACCGAAATTGTTGCGCTCTAACCGCACTAATCCGATCCGGAAGTTCAGCCGGTGTGATTATGTCTGGACAATAGGCGAATTTCCATCCCCTTATTTGTGCACGATAACTAAGATCAAGGTCTTCTGTCAAAGTATCTGAATGCCAGCCTCCGGCATCTATAATGCACTCTTTTTTCCAAATCCCCGCAGTACCATTAAAATTTATAAAATATCCGCTTTTGTGTCTTCCATCTTGATCGATTATAAAATGGTTGTTTAGGCCGGTTGACTGCGCTCTGGTTAAAAGGGATTGTGTTGCATTTAAGTGTCCCCATCTTGTTTGAACCATACCTATCTGTTCGTCAGAAAAATAGGGGAGTGTATCAATTAGAAAATCCGGGTATGGTACAAAGTCAGCATCAAATATTGCTAAATATTCACCTGATGCAAAATTGAGGCCATTTTCCAGAGCCCCCGCTTTATAGCCCTCCCTGTCTGACCTGCGAATATGCTGAATGTTGAAACCAATATTCTTTAATTCATCAACTTTCTTTTCTATAATGGTAGTTGTATCATCATTGGAATCATCCAGAATCTGGATTTCAAATCTCTCTTTGGGATAATTTAATGCTTCAACCGACTCCAGTAATCGTTTGATGACATAGCGCTCATTAAAAATGGGTAGTTGGACGGTAAGTATGGGAAGTTCAAATAGTTTGATTCTTGGTATTTCCTTATTTCTGTTATAAAGAAACGCAATGAGCAGGGCAAGCTGTCCGACACTGAATAATAATATAAAAAAAAAGAAAAAGTAATAAAGAAAAACAATACCATTCTCTAACATAAAATTGCTGTAAAAGTTTAGATATTTTTAAAAATGGTAAGTAAAATTTTGTAGCCCGCTAAAATTGTGCCTTTTATAGTACCCGAGATCTTACTGACCCCAATTCGCTTCCGGTAACTAACAGGGATTTCTGTAAATTTTAGATTGAGTTTTGCTGCTTTGACCTGCATTTCGACTGTCCAGCCAAAGGTTTTATCCTTCATATCAATTCGTTCCAATGCATCCCATGTAACTGCTCTAAAAGGGCCCAAATCTGTAAAATGAGCATTGAAAAATAGTTTAATCAGTTTGGTGGCCAACCAGTTTCCTGCTATTTGTTGGAAAAGCATGGAACCTTTCTGCCTTTCTCCGAGTACTCTTGAGCCAATTACCATATCAAAACCAGAAGAAATTATCGGAGAGATTAGCATTTCAATTTCGCCGGGAAAGTC
>CAMCTU010000118.1 GCA_945878525.1 Sphingobacterium thalpophilum | reverse complement strand
TCAATAATCTTTAGCTTTACCTGATCAACAGTTCCATCAGCATTTAATGCAAAGGTAACGTATGAATCTGCCTTTAGACTCTTATTTTTTAGAGTAGCAATAAAACTATTGTACTGAAAATAACTAAGATTCCCATTTAGATGTGGCAATTGCTGAAATTCCATTAGTAATCCATCTCCTGAAGCAATCAACAATACATCTCCATATACCTCATCATGGTATTTACCTGCAAGTTTTGAAATTGAAACATCATACTTTCCTGCTGGGTCTGGCTTGATCAAATTTTTATTCTGTAATTCCCTTAGTCTTGCCTTGGCCAAAATCTGTTCATCATCAAAAGCCTTTAACCAGTCAAACTTATCATTATTCTCATAATAGTCCAGCACATGATAAATAATCGACCAATATGCAGCGGTAGATTCCTGATTAGTCAAAACAGTGATTCCCAGTTTTAGATCAGGCACCATGGCAAGCTGTGAAACAAAGCCGCCGAGTTTACCTCCGTGCCCTATAACTTTATATTTCTGATAATTATATACTCTAAAACCCAATGCATATCCAAAAAAATCAATTTTGGCAGGTTTAAGTCCTTCGGAAACTTTGGATATAGGTATTGGTCTGATAACATTCCATAGTTGTAAGGCACTTGAAGGTCTAAACAGTTCGCCAAGGGAAGGAGTTCTGCCCGAATCCAACTGAGTTATCATCCAATTTGCCATATCATTTGCATTAGAAAGGATACCTCCTGCTGCATTACTTGCATCACCGATATTCTGCTCCAAATATTCATTTACCAAACCAAGCTTACCATTTATAAGGTCATGTGCAGCTGAAATATTTAACCTGCTCCCAAATTCTGAATAACTAGATAAACTCCCCGGCATACCAACTTTATCAAAAATTCTTTCTTTAATAAAATCTTCCCATTTCATACCGCTAAGTAATTCAACCACCTCGCCTGCGGCCAGATAAAGTATATTATCATATGCATAAGTACTCCTGAAATCATGAACCAATGGAAGTTTCTGAAGCTTTCCCAAAATCTCCCTTCTGGTGAACGTTGATGGCGGGAACAACATCAAATCTCCAGAATAAGATAACAGTCAGCTATGATGTACCAACAGATCCTTGACGGTAAGGTTAGTGCTAACATAAGTATCCTTCATCTTGAACCAGGGTAAATGATCAATTACCCGATCATCCCATTTTAACTTACCCTCTTCAACCAGTATAGCTAATGCAGTTGAAGTAAAGGCCTTTGAATTTGAGGCAATAGAAAACAGTGTGTTTGCATCTACTTTATCATTACCGCCAAGTTTTTTAATTCCATACCCTTTTGCAAGAATTACCTTTCCATCTTTTACTATGGATATACTAACACCAGGCACATCAAAAGTTTTTAATACCTTTTCTACATACCGATCAAATTCAGGAGGCAGGGCCTGCTGAGCATGTGCAGACATTGAAAATGATAAAAATGATAAGAGAAATAACAACAATTTGGAAGTTCCTTTGCTTGCCATATCAGGATTTGTAAGTTGTTTAAAAAATCCTCTGAAGATTGCGATAATTTTCTAAATCTCAATAAACAATATGCCGCAAGGACAACATTCTGGAAAAATTTAGCTAGATTATTTAACTAAATATGATCTGAGTTAAAAGAGAATGCAACTAAAAGTTTTTAATGGTAATAGTTTATATTAGTGCCTACAATTTAAATAATTTCTGCTTAGAATTAATCCATGAAACAAATCTCCTTAATCTGTCTGTTGATCGCTGGATTAAACAGCCTTAACGCTCAAGAAAAAAATAATTGGGCACCTGAGCAAACAATTAAACATAAAACCATCAACACCGTGAGGGTTTCTCCCGATGGACAACAGACCGTTTACGCTGTGAGGGAGCTGAAACTCATTGATGGAAAAAATGAATATATTAATCATTTGCATTTAACAGGTACCGATAAAACGAGTACTGTTCGGCTTACACAGGGTAAAAAAAATAATTTAAACCCCAAGTGGAGTCCGGATGGGAAGCAGATCGCTTTTATCAGCAACCGAAATGGGAAAAATAACCTTTACCTTCTGACTATAGGTGGTGGTGAAGCCGAACAATTAACTGACTCAAAAACAGGAATATCTGATTTTAAGTGGAGTACAAAAGGAAATCATATTGCTGTTACCAGCACTGATGCCGAAACGGAAGAAGATGGTAAAAACAAGAAATCAGGTAATGACTGGTATTTTATGAATGAAAAATTTAAGCAGGGCCGCCTTTATTTACTTCAATTAAATAAAAAAAACAAGGAAGGTTTGCCTCAGCTTATAGCTTTGAACAAAGAAAACAGACATATCAATTCATTCAGCTGGAGTCCGGATGATCAATGGATCGCTTATGCCCATGCTGCCTCCTCAGGAGTTGAAGACAATGTTTTCTGTGATATTTCAATGGTCAATATTAATTCCGGGGAAGTAAAAGTTGTTGCTAATACTTCCGTTGGAGAAAATCAACCATTCTTTAGTCCGGATGGTAATTTTATAGCCTATTATAACCTCGATGAAAAAGGTATTTGGGGAGGTACAAGTTCGGTTAAAGTATTTTCATTGAAGGATGGAAGTGTTAAAAAATTGGCTGATACCCCGAATGGCCCGGCTGACCTGATTGGCTGGAGCAACGATGGAAACTCGGTGTTTACACTGGAGCCTAATCACACCAGTACAAGAATATACAGACTGAGCAGCGATGGGAAACAGGCAATTGAATGGAATACTGGGATGAAAGGAGTTTTAGGTGGACTGGAATTGAACTATAGTGGCTCCCATGTTAGTTTTGTTCAGCAAACAACAACAATACCACAAGACGGCTATATCAGTAGCACCACCAGTTTCAGTCCGATAAAAATCAGTAATATCAATCCTGAAATGGCGACTATGGCTGTTCCCAAAACTGAGCTGATCAAATGGAAAAGTTTTGACGGTATGGAAATTGAAGGACTTTTAACCTATCCACTCAACTATGATGCAGGTAAAAAGTATCCAATTATTCTCAATATTCATGGCGGTCCGACGGGTGTATTTAGTGAAAACTTTATTGGAGTCTCGGCCATTTACCCACTTGCCGCAATTGCAGAAAATGACATTTTCATCCTAAGACCTAATCCGAGAGGCTCAAATGCTTATGGCTTAAAATTCAGGGAAGCCAATCACCGCGACTGGGGTGGTGGCGATTACAAAGATCTTATGGCCGGCATTGATTATGTTATTGCGAAAGGATGGGCGGATCCCGATAAAATGGGCGTTATGGGCTGGAGTTATGGTGGATTTATGAGTAGTTGGATAGTTGGGCATACTAACCGGTTTAAAGTTGCAAGTATCGGGGCACCTGCAGTAGACCTGGTCACTCAGGATCTGACTGATGACATTCCAAGCTTTCTTCCCTCTTATATGAAAAAACAACCTTATGAAGACTGGGCGGTCTATGATGAACATTCTCCATTACGATTTGTTCAAAATGTAACAACACCTGTTCTTATGCAGCACGGTGAGGCTGATATCCGGGTTCCTTTCAGTCAGGGATTGATGTATTATAATGCATTAAAACGAAGAGGGGTTCCGGTTAGATTTCTTGTACTTCCAAGACAACCCCACGGACCAGTAGAGTCTGCAATGATTCTTAAAACAGCCCAGACTAATCTAAGCTGGATGCTGCATCATTTGAAGGGTAAGGAGTTAGGGTTTTAATAATCTAAATCCGGATGATTGCAATCATCCGGATTTAATTAAACAGTGTGTTTCAAACTTAAAACAGCTACGATAACGCTGCTTTCCGCTAAATCTTCACCTTAGTGTCACCACCCTTCTTCAGATCAATATCATGTGGCTCATTTTTTTGCCATGAACCGCGGGTAAAGTCAGGAATATCAACCGAATTTGAACGGTTGTTTACAGACCATTCACTCAATGGCCAAACTGCACTCCATGAAGCTGCATCATAGACATCCTGATCCAATGGCAAACCATTTCTTAGGCAATCAATTAAACGCCAGTTCATAAGGAAGTCCATGCCACCATGACCACCAACCTTCTTGGCTAATTCGCCAACCTTTTTAACAATATTTGGAGTGTATTTCTCTTCTAATGCCTTAAACTCAGCCGCATTCACCCATCCTTCATGACTGTTAGAGATACTAGGTGTAGGGTATTTCAATGCTGTTCCTTTAGTTCCGCTAAGCAGATGAATCCTTGAATAAGGACGTGGAGAAGTCACATCATGCTGAATCATGATGGTCTTGCCTTTAGTAGTACGGATAGTGGTAGTATTCATATTCCCGTTAAAGTCTTTGCTGGCAAACTCTTTATAAAGATCATTTTTTGCCGCCAGTTCTTTCGCACGTGCACCCATCTGGAAATCATTAGTAGAAACAGAAACCAGATAGTCCATTCTGTCACCACGGTTGATATTTAGAGCCTGGCAAACCGGACCCAAACCATGTGTAGGATAAAGACTACCCTTTCTGGTTGCATTTTCTCTCAAACGCCACATGTCTTGATATCCATTCTCTTTAAAGTTAAGGTCGATCAGATTATGAATATAAGCACCTTCGGTATGTAGAAGTTCACCAAAATAGCCTTGTCTGGACATATTCAGAGTAAGCAACTCAAAAAAGTCGTAACAGCAATTCTCCAGCATCATGCAATGTTTGCGGGTACGCTCAGAAGTTTCTACCAATTGCCAGCATTCCTGCATTGAAACCGCAGCCGGAACTTCGATTGTAACATGTTTACCCTGATTCATCGCATATAATGCCATGGGAACATGCAGATGCCATGGGGTTGCGATATAAACCAAATCAATATCCTTTCGATCGCACAATTTCTTCCATTCATCAGGTCCGCCTGAATAAAGTGTCGGATTATGACTGGTACCATCAATTACTTTTTTCGCTTTCTCAACACTGGCCGGACGTAAATCGCATAAAGCTTTGATCTCTGTTCCTTCAATCTTAGAAATAGCATTCAGATGACTAGGACCACGATTACCTAATCCAATAAACCCAACCCGAACAATTGGAATTTTAGGCGCAGCATAGCCACTCATATTGAAGGTTTGTACAGTAGAATGCCCATACATCGAATTCATTGGATTTGACTGGTCTGATTCTGATGCAAAACCCTTCATTACACTTCCGCCGGCAAGACCAAGTCCTGCCAGACTGCTTATTTTCAAAAAATCTCTACGGTTGTTTTTCATATTTTTAATGTTATTTCTACTCTTAGCCGTTCAGGCATTATTTATATATTTTCTAATCTCAAATATTCAGTCCTTCAAAATAGTAATAATTTATAATCTCATAGTTTTTTTTTAGACTAAATACCAGGAAACCACTTCTCAGCATTTGTTCGGTAGATCTTATCAATCACTGCTTTTGGTAGTTTTAATCCCTGAATCTTTTCTTTGAAATAGGGGACATTCATTTCTTCATCCGTTACAAAATACTTCCAGTCGCTTAAATGGGTCTCCTGAATGTCCTTTTTAAGTTCAATAGGATCTGAATTCGGTCCAACCCAGTCGTCAGTTGCGTAGATAAGTCTGTCTTGATATTTAATCATGAAATCCCTGACCTTCTTTCTTTCCTTTATCGACTGATATTCCAAATGACAAATCCGCTCGGCCATATCAACTGCCATATTCGGGAACTTATCTAAACGTTTAGCAAGTTCATCAACACTCCATTCCAAACTCCCAAGGTGAACCCCAACAAAACGAATATTAGGATGCCTTTCAAGCATATTATCACGCGCATTAACCTGATCTTCATAGGAAGGGTATTCGGGATGAAGAAACATATGATACTCAGGATGCTTACTAAAATAGTTTTTATCCCCAGAAACGGTCATTTGATCTACCGGTAACCATGCATTGCGTGGTTCACCTAGATGCCCTACCAGGGTCTTGCCACTTTTCTCGATGTAATCAATTACCGGATCAAATCTTGGATCATCAATCATCACAAATTTCCCGTCCTTGTCGCGCAGCTCCATGCCAACATTCTTCCAAACCTTCACCCCAATTGCTCCGTTATCAAATGAACCTTTCAGATAAGCCAGTGTTTGTGGCAACCATTTATCAGTTCCCCAATCTGCTACTGTAAAAGTAGTAGCCCAAGCAACCTGCTCAGGATAAGCCTTAACCACCCTAACAGCTACATCTTGCTGATGCTCAACGGTTGGGTAACTTGAAGGATTTACATTTAATGCCAGAAGCCTGAAATTATCTTCTTTAGCCAGATCAATAAAAGTAGTATCGAATACATTGATATGCGTATGGGTATCATATTTCTCCACCTTCCTGAAATCCTCCATGGAATAATAAGTGGTATCAGCAGCATTTGCTTCTGAAGAAGTTTTACCTGATTGGTTACAATTCTGCATGAACAGAGCAAGTGCCAGCATGCCAAAATAGCGTGAATTTGAAAGTAATTTCATAATCAATTATATAGTCTAAATTTTTATAAATAATTTTTTCTTGTACATCCAATAAAGAATCAGCCATTCGAAGAAAAGAACCAATCCGCCACTAATTAAGGTAGCATAAGCTGGTCCGAGAATCTGATCAAAATTTTTACCGAGATGAATGAACAATGAATCATTAATCACGTTCCGCATTCCTCCATCGGCAATAACATAGGCCGCAATTGAATTCACCCCAATCACCATCAAAAAGAAAGTTCCCTTCCTGCGATTTTTCATATCGATCAAACCATAAAACATCGCTAGGAAAAGGAAACAGATTCCTCCGCTAAAAATAGTCCAGGCTGGTGTCCAAATACGCTTAACAATCGGGTTAATACCTGCAAAATGAATTAGGGCACCAAGCAAAATCAGACCTACACCATACTTTGCAAAGCTGTTTAGCTTATTAGAGGCTGTAATTGAAGAATTGAGAATATTTCCTGCAAGCAGACCCAACACCATAGTGCCCAATGTAGGTATAAAACTCAATGTGGAATATCCCCCACCATTAAATAAAAATGGATTTTCACGGGGGAAAATGTTCATAAACCATTGGTCGAAAGCCCAGGCGAAATTGGTATTCTTATTCCAGTGAGCGGCAAAACCACTTAAATTATGTTCCCAGTTTGCGGTCACTCCTGCCGCTGTATAATTAAAATCAGCTCCCGGGATGGGATAAAGCGCAAAAGCGAGCCAATACCCAACTAAAATAAAAACCAGAATACCAATCTGTATACGTTGGGAATATAGGGAGATCAACACTAAAAAAGTATATCCTAATCCGATCTGGGTTAAGGTATCCTCAAATGTCCAGTAGGTCTGTTCAGAATGCATAGATCTCAGAAAAATCCCCAATAATATCAGAATAAAAGATCGCTTGATGGTATGTCCCAGTATACTTTCGAAACTGGCACCTTTGTTCTTCCTGCTTGCAATGGAATAAGGCAAAACAACTCCAACCAGAAAGGTGAAGGATGGTTGAATCATATCATGTAAGCTAAGCCATGTCCATGGAACATGCGACTGGTTGAAGCCGATGAACTGCCAGAATGTACTATTGGGTAATGCCTTTGCCACATCCTGCAGGGACAGCACTTCGGCCATCATCAACAGCATTACAAAACCACGGTAAACGTCTACTGATGCTACACGATTTTGAGGCAATACCGGATTTATTGCATCTCCGGTAACTTGAGCATGTTCATTGGATAATTCTGTTTCTTTCATTGTATACTTGGTTTTTAGTCCCGCTTGCTTGGGATCCCGGCTGAAAGCCAGTTCTTAGCATTTTTATAATATATTTTGTCAATTACATCAGCCGGTAATTTTAATCCTTTGAGATTCCCAAATCCAGACAAATTGATTTGCTCATCCGTTACGAAGAAAATCCAGTCGCGAACCCATGAATCATGAATACTTTTAGATAAAACTTCTGGTTCAGAACTCGAATTAATTGCTTTATCGGTCCCGTAAACCAGCCTGTCCTGATATTTTATGAAAAAATTACGGGTTTTATCTCTGTCATTCAAGGTATGGAATTGCAAATTAGTGATTCTTGAGAGATCAACGCGCATGTTTGGATAGCGATCCAGCCGCTTAGCCAGTTCTTCAAGACTCCATTCGAGGCTACCCAAATGTGCACCAACAAATTTCAAATCCGGGTACCTTTCAAGCAGGTTATCCCTTGCTGTGATGTGTTCTTCATAAGATGGGAATTCGGGATGCAGGTACATATGGTACTCCGGATGAGAACTATAATAAGATTTGCTAAAAGTCATTTTATCCAAGGGTAGCCAGCAATCCCTGGGCTCACCATTATGTCCGATCAAAGGAATACCATTTTGAACAAGGAAGCTGAATATGGGTGCAAGCCTTGGATCATCGAGCATCACGAATTCTCCTTTTTCGTCACGAAGATCCATCCCAATGTTTTTCCAGATTTTAACTGCCTTAGCACCTTTTGAGAGAGCTAATTTTAAATCCTTTATAGTATTATCAGCCCAGCCTTTATCATTAAAACCTTTTACCGAAAATGTGGTTGCAACCTCCATTTGGTCGGGGAAATTTTTTAAATGCAGAAGGGCAAATTTCTGCTGCTCAGTCCAGGGCAAACCAAATGGCCGGTCATCAACAATATCCAGAAACTGAAAATTATCTTCCTGAGCCAGTTTAACAAATGTAATCTCATCCGTATTAATATGGATATGCGTGTCAAACTTTTTAAGGGATTTAAAATCCTCAACAGTGTAATAGCGCTCTTGTTTAATTTGAATATGTTCTGTCGAAGGCATGATATTCTTTCCTTCCCAATCCGGTGTTATAAGGGCAGTCAATACAATCAGGAGAGATTTAATAGTCATTTATCGCTGGTACAATTAAGAGTTTGAAATCTTTAAATTAAATAAAACATTCGGA
>CAMCTU010000117.1 GCA_945878525.1 Sphingobacterium thalpophilum | reverse complement strand
TACTGAACGACACCATAGATTACTACCGTTATTTCGATGCTACTGCTCAAGCGGAGTTCTTATGTGAATGTGTAGATAATACCATTCACAAAATAATCCCACAGGAAGTGACCTATTTGCAAAAATACGATGCTATGAAATTATGGCTAGACAATAACTATCAAATGCCTGATAAGATGGTGGCTTTACTCATTCGCTTTTTAGAACAAAACAATGGTTCTTTGTCTAAAAGAGTAAAAGAAAAAGAATTGGCTTCTCTGACAGACCAAGAAGTAAAAGAAACAGAAGAAAATTATCAAGTATATTTCAGCTAAAGGCGAAAACCCACTAACTAACCACAGGGTGACGCACCAGGGTGACACAAACAAAAAAACCATCTACGAATTAACGTAAATGGTCGTTTAAATGGTAGCGGGGAGCAGGATCGAAAGCCGACCTCAGGTTTATGAATAGATTTTCTGGTTCAAAACATTGATTTATTTTACGTAGGTATAATTTTTACCTCGGATGTGTGAGGTGTTTTTGGTTCCATCTCACGCACTTTCTTCACGCATAAAAAATTTGAATTTTATAGACTCAATAGGAAATCCTAGTTTAATTCAATTTAAATATTATTCATTTGTGTTAACTTAATTATAGCTGAATAAACACCATAATCAACACAATAGAGCGTTTTATCAATCTCGTTATGAATTCACTAATTTCCATTTTTCGTTTTCTTACTCTTCATCGTATTCTTCATCTTCATCGTATTCGTCCTCTTCATCCTCTTTGAATATGAAAGTCGCTTTAATTCCACCAGATGTTAAAAATTCATAGAACCCATCATAATAACCTGTACCGTACATAACCGTTACAGTTGCATAAAATGAATATCCATCTGAAAATTCATTCTCTAATTTATAGAGAGTTATAAGATCTTTGTAAAATTCGTCTGTAAAACCCGATTCTCCAAATCCAAAATCGCAATTACCGTCTGTCTCAACAACATTACTCAACAATTTAAAAATTGCTCTGGATTTGTTCGGTTTATCATCTAAAACAGAATAGTCAGAAGTTGAGATATTCAATTCTTGCCTAGGTTTAACTAACAGCCAAATATCCTCGTTTTCGTCTTCAACAAACAGAGCATTTTCAAACTCAGCTATTTCATTTGCCCATTTTTGAGAAAATGCTTCAATTGCATCTTTATGCTTTAGTTTATTTCCAATTTGATTTAAACTCTTAACCAGAGTTAGATCTACAGTTGCCATAGAATTAATTTTAAAAAAGTATTAAGCTAGTTTTTATAATCAATTATTTTTATCTCAAATTTCTCGCAAGTCTATAATCTGCTAGGGATATTCCTTCGATCAATCCTGCATTTTACATCTAAACCTAAGCCCACCATCCAAATCATATGTTCGCAATTAAAGCAGACTTTCTTATCAGGGGCTGGACTGTAAAAATAGCAGAATTTTTGTAAACAGGTAAGTGTGTTGAGGATAGATTTACAAAAAAGAACTTTAAAACATTTTTCCTTCCCTTATAAACTTTCTTTTTAAGGCTTATAATTTATCGTAAAACATTTTTTATTTCCTTAAAACAAAAAAACCACTCACGATTTAACGTAAGTGGTTGTTCAATTGTAGCGGGGAGCAGGATCGAACTGCCGACCTCAGGGTTATGAATCCTGCGCTCTAACCATCTGAGCTACCCCGCCGAATCCTCCTTTTAAAATGAGAGTTGCAAATATAGAGGAAATTACTTTCCTTTAGAAAAATTGCTGAAAATAATTCGCTAATTATACTAACAAGAAGAGGAATGTCAGAAAAGATAAAGTTTAATGTAGAGTATGAAGTAAAATCATCACCTAAAATATTGTTCGGGTTTCTGAATGAACCTAATGGCCTTGCACAATGGTTCGCAGATGATGTTACCTATAGAGATCAGGTGTATACTTTTACCTGGGATGGTGAAGAGCAAAAGGCGAAATTACTGTCTATCAAAGAAAATAAACTGGTTAAATTCAAATGGATAGATGATGAGCCTCATTGTTATTTCGAAATGGAAATTGTGCAGGATGAACTAACAAATGATGTTGCTTTGGCCATAACTGATTTTGCTACCGAAGATGCTATTCCGGATCGTAAACTTATATGGGATAATCAGATACAATATTTGATTAGCGTGCTGGGTGCATAGAGATTAATTTCACTTGTGTAGGGAGAAAATTGAAGTTTTAGGAATTATGATCCTAATCCTAACTCATAATGATTCTTTTTTCTTTTCCTGCAGCAGAAAAGAAACAAAATGCCGCCGCTGCACCTGATGCTATTAAAGTTAGTGGTTTGGCTTTGACTGTGCCTGCCGCACCAGCTGAGGCGGAAAAAAAAGTTAACGGAGATTTTGTGCTTAGGCCAAAGCTTATTACCAATCCTCTTATTATAGGTAAATATAGTGCTGCTCCTAAGTCAGTGAATATGGTAAAATTGACAATATACTGAAGGGTGGGCTTGCTTTTTATCTTACACTAAAAGACGTACTATATTGCATACAAGTGACTAATTTATCTGAAGTTGTATTTTAACCGGACACTAGTGGATTAATTTTCTCTATTTTTACAATGTGAAGAAAGTACACTTATTAGTATTGAAGGCCTTTTTAAGGCCTTTTGTTGTTACCTTTTTCATTGTAATGTTCATTTTGTTGATGTTATTTTTATTCAAATACATCGACGATCTGATTGGGAAAGGTTTTGAATGGTATGTAATACTTGAATTGCTGGTTTATGCCTCAGCAACTCATGTGGCCATGGCTTTGCCATTGGCGATACTCCTTTCTTCTATTATGACCTTTGGAAGTCTTGGCGAGAATTATGAGCTTGTCGCTATCAAATCAGCGGGTATTTCTCTTCAAAAAGCAATGATGCCCCTGATCATTGTGGTTTGTATGCTCAGCCTCGCAGCTTTCCTTTTTTCAGATTACTGGCTTCCTAAAGCAAATTTGAAGATGGGCTCCTTACTGTACGACGTCAGAAACCAAAAGGCAGCTTTTCTTATCAATGAAGGAATTTTTAATACCAGTATTCCCGGTTATGCCATTCGCGTACAAAAAAAGGACCCCGACCAAACACTTCACGATGTGCTTATTTATGAACGAAATACAAGCAGCGGGAATATTAATGTACTGATGGCTAAAGAGGGCCAGATGTTTACCACAGATGATGATCAGCTGCTGGTTTTAAAACTTAAAAATGGTATGCGTTTCGAAGAATCTCCGGGGGTATCTTCATTTTATAATCCGCGGCAGCGCTTTATGCGAACTGAATTCAAAGAGACTGAACAACGGTTTGATCTTTCCGGATTTCAAATGAAACGTACGGATGAAGAATTGTTTAAGTCGAATTATGCCATGATGAACATCAGGCAGCTTAAATTTTATCTCGACTCCTTTAATGTCAAGGGCGATAGTAATATTATATCGGCTTATGCTGACCTTGCGCTAATTTCAAAGAATTACCGTTTGGATACGCTTAATAAAAAGTTGCCTGCGAAACCTATGAAAGTCTATAAGGATGTGCTGAACCTGATTCCTGTCGATAAAAGAATTCAATCCCTCCAAACAGCGAAAGATCAGATCAGGTCGGTAAAAGATGTATTAATCCGAAAGGAGTTGTTTGAAAAGGATAATAATATGAGGCTCAGGGGTTTTCTTATTGAGCTCAACAGAAAGTTTACCATAGCGTTTTCATGTCTTGTTCTTTTCTTTATTGGAGCTCCTTTGGGGGCAATTATAAGAAAAGGCGGACTGGGATTACCTGTTGTGATGTCTGTTCTATTCTTCCTTATTTTTCATATTATATCTACAATTGGCGAAAAATCAGTTAAAGAAGGGTCACTTTCTCCATTTTTGGGGATGTGGATAGCTATAATTTGTCTCTCACCTCTCGGAGTTTTTCTAACCTATAAAGCAACGGTGGATTCTGTACTTTTTGATCTTGAAATTTACAAAAGATGGTTTAAACGCATATTTTCTAAGAAGGATGAGCAGACGGCCTGATTAGCCTTTGAATTATTGCACAATATTGACCTATATAGAATTACTCAGAATCCTAGCTGCAAAAAAAAATAACTAAATTTGCAATTATAAAAGCGGGTTGATTGATCATCTAAAATTTCTGTTTCTTTCAGAGACCGTTTTCCAAAAAAGCACAAAACTATGTTTAATACTATTGAAGAAGCCATAAACGATATAAAAGAAGGTAAAGTTATAATCGTTGTTGATGATGAGGATCGTGAAAATGAAGGCGACTTTCTTACTGCGGCGTCAAATGCCACCCCGGGAATAATCAACTTTATGGCTACCCACGGCCGGGGACTTATTTGTGCTCCTTTAACCGAAGAGCGATGTGAAGAACTGAGACTCGGACTAATGGTTGGAAATAATACTGCAGTTTTTGAAACCAATTTTACAGTTTCTGTTGATCTCATTGGTTATGGCTGTACAACAGGGATTTCAGCTTCTGATCGTTCTAAGACCATAATGGCATTAATTGATCCCAATACAAAAGCAGAAGAATTGGGTCGGCCGGGCCATATTTTCCCGCTTATTGCTAAACATGGTGGGGTATTGCGCAGAGCCGGACATACCGAAGCTGCTGTTGATCTGGCAACTATGGCCGGACTTGAACCTGCAGGTGTATTAGTGGAGATACTGAAAGAGGACGGTGAAATGGCGCGCTTACCCGATCTGTTGATTATTGCAAAGCAGTTTAATCTCAAAATAATAAGTATTAAGGATCTGATTTCCTACCGGCTTAAAACAGAATCCTTGATAAAGAAGGAAGTATCTGTTAAGTTACCTACACAATGGGGGGATTTTGAAATGGTAGCTTATACACAAATCACTTCCGGAGATCAGCATTTGGCTTTGATCAAAGGAAGCTGGGAAGAGGATGAGCCTATTCTGGTTAGGGTTCATAGCTCTTGTATCACCGGTGATATTTTTGGATCATGCCGTTGTGATTGCGGTCAGCAGCTACACAAGGCCATGGAGATGATTGATAAGGAAGGTAAAGGAGTGATTATTTACATGAATCAGGAGGGCCGGGGTATCGGACTTATTAATAAGCTGCATGCTTACAATCTTCAGGAAAACGGATTGGACACAGTAGATGCAAATCTTCAGCTTGGATTTCCAATGGATCAAAGGGACTATGGAATTGGAGCACAGATTTTAAGGAGCCTGGGGATTAAGAAAATGAAGCTTATGTCAAATAATCCTACCAAACGTTCAGGTTTGATTGGATATGGTTTGGAGGTTATTTCAAATGTTCCTATTGAAATAAAGTCAAATATTCATAATGAACTGTATCTGAAAACGAAGCGGGACAAAATGGGTCATACCATTATGAAAAATTCTTAATTAGCTGTTTTAACGTCATTTCAATATAATCAGTGTTAAATAATACGGTTATAATAAATCAGATTAGGCTCTGGATTCACAATACTTTGTTTTTTGAAAGCAATACCTGTGTTTTATAGGTCAGTTCAGCCCTTTCCTTCGGAGTATTTCCGGCAAGTAATCGCGTTCTCCTTTGGTCGGTTATAACACCAATAACAGGCGAAAAATCGTTGTCATTCCAGCTGGAAAGCTGGAACCACCTCCGGCAAGGTTTATTTTACCTGGTGCTGTATTTCATCGGGAAGGGCAGTCCGACAAAAGAATCACAGTTGGGTTGGTGCGCTCGTGCCACTCGTTCCATGAATAAATTGGGAGCACACGCGACACGTGCGCCAGCGAGAGATTTACAATCTATGTTTCCTTTAAAGTATAATATGAATAAATCTATGTGGTTAGATTTTAAATATTGATCTCACGTTATTTTAGTACCAGTTCTTCTGGTTTTATGGCAGGAATGCTGTCCCGAAGTAGGGTTTTGTTTTCTTTATTTCGATCTTCCTTTCTTTGTTTACCTAATAAGAAGCTTAGGAGTTCATTAAAATCATCGAAATCTTTCCTGTATACCAATCCAATAGCACTGACATATTCATCATTACTCAGATTGTTAAGGAAATTTCGGTTATTGATTTTATTCGAAGCTCTGAGCACAAGATCACCATTCTTTTTGATTAAATAAAGGGCCTCTACATCACGCGCTACTGTGGTGCCACCACGAATAACATTAAATTCTGAGAAATTTCCACCTGCATTGGTACGGTCGGTTACCCCACCGGTAAGAATAAGTCTGTCCTTTAGAAAACGAAGTGATGCACTTGCATCATTCAGGGAGCGAATATTTAAATCCACGAAATTCAGATTTAATGATTGGGTTAAAATGGTATTAAGCTGGTTAAAAAATAATTCAGTACCTGCACTGATAAATGTGGATGTTGCAGCGGTACCCAGATTTCCTCCTGAACCTTCGGCAAATGACCGCCTGACTATTAAGCTCAATGCCTGCTGGTTGGTATTATTTACATCGCTCAGGTAGGATTGTAATTCATCCTTAATATAGGCGTCTGCCGGGAAATTGATGTCAAATGAGATATTTGGAGTCATTAAAGGGCCGCTTAGATTCATCACAGCTTCCACCGGGACTTTTTCTTCAAGAGGCGGTCTGCCCGCAGCCACGTAAAGAGGCCTCAGACTGGTTCTGACTTCGTAGAGCGCCTTAATATTAATTGCAGCCTCAACCGGATTTCCGGTCCAGCGGATGGAGCCACCTTCACTTATTTTAAAAATCTTATTGATAAAATCCTGGGCAGTAAATTCGAATTTTCCACTGCTGATATTATAGTCTCCATACATCTCAAAATCACCCAGACTATTAATATTTAGACCTAACTGTGAATCTCCGCGGCCTGTTAACTTGCCTAGTTCTGTAAAGATATTAACCTCAGTCTTCTGATCAACCTGTAGTTCAAAATCCATTGTTAGCCCTTTAAATGCGGATAATTTGGTCTTATTTAATGAGGTATCTTTTGATATAAAGGTGATAAAGTCGTTTTTGCCAATTGTTGATGATGAATTCAGCGGGATATTAAATATAGTTCCTACATCTGTCTTTGCATCAATAATGATCCGCATATCATTTGTTGGACCATTAAAGCTAAAAACTCCGGTTCCATATGCAACACCAAAATAAAGCGGATTGTCTTTCGCAGTAGTATTTAAAGCCATGAAGTTATTGGCCACAATATTAATATGGATCTCCGGATTGTTAATATTAGCCAGATCTACTGTGCCATTAGCGATGGCAATGTTGTCTTTAATATCCCTGATTTTAAGATTATTCAGCTTGATTACTGTATTTTCAACTTCGATTTTATCTGTTATCCGGTAAGGGGTTTTTAAATAATTAACTGTCATGCCTCCCTCTTTCAAAACTAGGTTTCCGTTTATTTGAGGTTTATTTAGTTTTCCGGTAACGGTCAGATCAGCTGAAACTTTGCCATTCATATTCGATATAAGGTTCTTCAGGAAAGGCTGGAAAAGCTTCAGCTCATTGTCTCTCATAATGAGTTTCATGTCCAGATTATTCTGGTCATCACTTGCATTATAAGTTCCGGTAATATCCATCGTTGTTTCGCCTTTATTCTCAACATTCATTTTAATATTGATCAGTTTGGTCGTATTATCCAGTCCGGCACTCATAGTCATATTTCCAATAGCCAATTGATTATAGTTCAGACTGTCAATTCTAATTGCGGCTTCTAAATTAGGACTTGGACCAATTCCAGCAATTTTAGCTTTTCCATTAAGCGTGCCATTTAAAGTAATTCCAAGAGGCGTTGTCAATGGATTAAAGGTTGTTAACTTATAATTATTGAAACCTATCAGTAATTCGTCGGCAGGATCTTTGGAGATGTAGCCATTAATAGTTAACATCTGATTGTCTCTGAATAATTCAAAACCTGTAATTTTTGTGCGCCTTAAAAGGTTGAAATCCTGATCTTTAGCACGTCCGTCATCAAAGCTAAAACTAACTTTTTCCTGAATCTTCCAGGTCTGGTTATTGATTATCACATCAGAAGGAAGAATACTTAATTGAATTCTTTGGTCACCGCTGGGCTTGAATTCTACCAGTGAGTTTAAATCTAGCTGGTTTATCGCATTTTTATCCGAGAGTTTAATGTTCAAACTCAGGCTGTCATTCTGTAGAATATTGGCAATGTTGACATTTTTGATGTATAGACTGTCTGTAATGTCAATTCTGTCTGAGGTGATGAAAATGTTCATGGCATCTGCAGAGGTACTTTCATCAATAATCAGATCGTTGACTTTTATTTTGTCATACTGAATCAGTTTTATAAATCCATTCAAATTCGCAGTATTTGAATCTGAAACAAACTTTCCATTGAAGTTAGCCTGTTCAGGAATTTTGAGCTTGGGTGCAAACAGTATACTTAAGGGTTCAAAATATTTAACCAGGAGGTTAAATTCAAAATTCTGTTTTTCAGGTTTAAGATAAGTCAAGCCCAGTGATGGAATGTACTTACTTGCTACAGACTTAAAATAGGAAGGCAATGTTTTCAGATGATACTGCCCTTTAATACTGGCATCAAAAATATCGGATTCTATATTCATGGAACGGTTTGACCCTGTTCCAATTGCCTTGAGCGTTACAGAATCAATATCAAAAGAGTTTTTCGAATTGCTCAGATGAATTTTTGTGAGATCAACCAGGCCTTCAATATTTTCCAGACTTGAACCTGTAAAATTGGTCTTTAGTTCTGCATCAAATTGAACGCTGTCTTTAATAAGCTTAAGATTGTGCAGGTTCGCACCTTTTATGGAAGCATCGAAATTGAAAACCGGTAAATTTTGATTCAGGTCTACCTTACCTTCAAAATCCAGCTTTACATTCGGGTCATCGACATTAATTTCCCCGTCGAAAATTTTATTTACGAAACGGCTGTCAACTTTTATGTTATTGTATCTGTAATTCTTAAACTCAAAATAATCGATGTTTGCTAA
>CAMCTU010000116.1 GCA_945878525.1 Sphingobacterium thalpophilum | reverse complement strand
GGTATCCGCGATACCGAAGATATCATCGAGGCCAAAGGAGTGGAGCGCACCCATGAAAAAATCAAGCAAGCAAAACTGATTATCTATCTTGTTGATCCTGAGCAGGATGTGGAGGAAATCTTAGAGCAGATGAAGTATCTTGAGAGCCTCGGGATGCCGTTTTTGACGGTAGTTAATAAGCAGGATTTGGTTACCATTGAATTTGAAGACCAGTTATCAGTTATCAGTTATCAGTTATCAGGAGGTAGCAATGAAGGTTCATTTGAAAACCCTGATAATAGGCAACAGTCAACAGGCAACATTCTTTTAATTTCTGCCAGAAACAAAACCGGTGTCGAAGAACTCAAATCCGAGATTCTGCGCAAAGTAAATCTCCATGCCATCAATACAGATGATGTTCTGGTTTCCAATATCCGCCACCTGGAGGCGCTTCAAAAAACTGAAGAATCTTTGAAGAGAGTATTGCAAAATATCGATCAGCCGATTACCTCAGATTTTCTGGCAAGCGATATTAAGCAGGCACTTTATTACCTTGGTGAGATTACCGGGCAGGTTACGACTGATGATTTGCTGGAGACGATATTTAGTAAGTTCTGTATCGGAAAGTAATTGATATATCTTTTTATCTATTTGATATTTTACTCCTTATCCTAACCCCACTATCTACAACATATATAGATGCCGTGTGAGGAAGATGTTAGTTTTTATTATAGTGTTTGTAAACTATACGTTGGCTAATCGGTATCTATTATAATTAGAAACATGATTTATATAATTTAAAATACACTAAAGCCTCCCCTTTATAAAAGGAGAGGCTCAGCGTCGGTATTGATTTCTTTTAGATTTTATGCGCTTATCAAATGGATAAATATTGATTATTTTTCATACTCCACAAAATCATAACTGAATTGATCACCCTTTACTTTAAAATTAACGAATCCACGTGGACCATTCACAGTGCCATGCCAAGATGGACGACCGGCAACAGCACCCCCAGTTATGAAATGCGTTTTCTGGTTCACATAGATGTCTTCAAAAAAGTGTAGGTGACCTTGAAGCGCAATTTTAAAGTTGTAAGGCTCTAAGATCTCAAACAACTTGTATTTGTTAACCACGTCTTGCTCTGGCACTGCGCCTTCTCGACGCTGCTGAACTTGGAATTGTACTGATACCAATGGAATGTGCATCACGATAACCACCGGAGTTTTCTTATCTATCTTTGTTAGGTCGTTCTTTAACCATTCCAATTGTGTATTATCAAAACTGCCAAAGTATTGTTGATTTTTTACGTCCAGATCGTTCAGGATAACAAAATGCCAGCCCTTGTGGTCAAAAGAGTGATAGGTTTTTCCAAGATGCTTTTCATACAAGGCGTATTTGTAATAAGCATGTGTCGAGTCATTAGGGCTTTCTTTATATATTCCAAACAGGTCATGATTACCCACCGTAGTGTACATTGGAGATTTCAGGGCTTTGTTTTCCTCTTTTAACAAAGTGTACAACGAATCGCCCATGGAATCATTTCCCCTCATAACATCAAATACATTATCCCCACCAGAAAGGACAAAGTCTGGTGACAAGGAATTGGCCTTCGCAATGGCCTTTCTGTACGATTTCAGAATCTCCGGATCATGTTTGATATGGATATCAGACATAAAAATAAAAGAAAACTCTTTAGCATCTTTTTGAGCGAAAAGCGCCATTGGGGATAATAGCAGCCCAACTAAGGTTGCTATTAAAAATGTTGACTTAAAATTAATTGTAACCTGCATTTTGTGGCATTTTTTGAGTAAGGTTTGCATCAATTACTACTTGTGGAATTGGAAAGAGTGCATCTCTGGCAGAAACAAACTGTCCGCCATTTTTATTATATTTATGTGTGCGCTCTAACCACTTATTGGTGCGTAAAAGTGTATACCTGCGATCTTCTTCCAGCACCAATTCTCTGGAACGTTCATCTAAAATGAAATCAATGTTTACATTGGCAGCGGTAATTGTGTTGGCATGAGACCGGGTTCTGATAATATTAATTACATCTGCTGCTTCACCAGTCCTGCTTAATTTAAATAGGATTTCTGCCTTCAGTAAATAGGTGTCGGCCAGGCGTAGGTGTATCTGGTCTTTAAAGTCCAGATCGGCGCTAATATTAGCTGGATCCGTGTATTCTACTTTGCGCGAATATGGCCAGTCCACAATTCCCACATTTCCCGGGGCAATATCTTTAGCCCAATTTAGACGGATCGTATCTCCATATTTGTAACCAGATGGTAGTATGTCAGCTTCAGCAGGTGCATTATCAGCAGCGTTCCTGAGTATAAAAAATTTACGGATGGCAAACTCGTTACCCCTGTCATCTTCTTTGCTATACAGATCAATGGCAAATTTGGTCAGGGAATTCCGTCCTAGTCCGCGACCTCCTCGTTCTACTGTAAAACGGAAGGGGTTGACAGTGCCTACTCTAATGGAATTATAACGGCTGATATGATGACGTTTTGGAAAACTGTTCGCTCCGCCACCTACGGTCTGTTTTGCAAATTGAAACACCCACAAAGCTTCCTTATTTCCTTCTTCTCTATTGGTGTTGCCTTCCTGAAACATATCCATAAAAGGCACGCCCGGTTTGTCTTTCTTTACACCATAACGCGCAGTAATCAATTTATAGTTCGTTGTTCCAATAACTGAGTTGGCGAAGAATAATGCTGAGTCAAGCTGATTTGTAACCAGATAAGTCTCGGCCAAATAATGTTCCACAGCACCTTTAGACATTCTTCCCGGAATAGGCTCAACCGGAATATATTGCGCTGCATATCTCCAGTCACTAATCATTACTTTTTGAATTTCTTCCTTTTTTGTTCTGGTCCAGTTGGTTACAATATTCGATCCCTTTGATTCGTCCAGGTTCAAAGGCACGTCACCCCATAAAAAAGTGAGATGGCGATACGCCCAGGCGCGTGTTGCTCTGGCATTGGCTAACACCAACTGTTTATTCTGGCTGGTACCAGCACCTCCCCAGACTACCTCTGGATTTTCTGCTCTCGCAATAATAGTATTACTGGCATTGATGATATTATACAGCCAGGAAAAGGTGTTGGCATAAGTTTGATTGGTTGAATTATTTGTATTTACCCAGGTTGTGGTTACCACATTAAATGGGGCTACAAAATGATTAGAAACCAGGTTATCAGTACCTAATCTGAATAAATCGCTGGTTAGGGAAGAACCTCCATTAAGGCCTTCATCAGTTTGCCTAATTAAAGCGTAAATACCATTTAGTCCTGCATCAAATCCTGCAAAGTTGGTATAAAGTGTTTCGGAGGTGATTAAATGTGGGGGTACTTCAGTCAACTCTTCCTTGCTGCAGGAAGCTAACAACATAACCGCTAGGGATAGTTTTAAAAATTTAAAGATCTTCATAATATGTTCTGCTAATTATGCTTAAAAGTTAAAGTTCAAACCAAATACATATTCTTTGGCGAGGGGAGAGGCACCACGTCCGAAGGTTAGTTCAGGATCATTGGTCGTCCAGTCGGTTTTGGTGTACGCATTTCTAATGTTCGTATATACCCTCAGACCTTTCATTCCTATCTTGCTAAAATATTTATCGTTCAGCGTGTATGATAGTGTGATATCTTTTAGCCTTACGAAGGAGGCATCCTGATATATTGGTAGGGTCATGGTTTTCACGCTGTTGGCATAGAATTCATTTGTCGGGTTAGTAGGAGTCCACCAGTTCTTAGCTATAACATTCCTGCGTACACCAGAGCTTGTTGAGGCATCCTGCAGCAATTCATTCATTTTCGTAATGCCATGAATACCATGTAAAAATATGCTTAATGCAAGATTTTTATAACTGAAGGTGTTGGTTAGTCCCCAAGAAAACTTAGGATCACGCTGGCCGATAAAAACCTTGTCTGCTTCTGATTTTTGATAATCACTGTTTCCATCCAGGAATTTAGCATCACCAGGCACATATTTGTACTTCGTGGCTTCTGCGGCCTCGCTGGTTTGCCACACACCGATAAATTTCCAGTTATAGTTGGCCGAAATCGGCTGTCCGATAAACCATTGATTGGCAAGATCATCTATCTCTCTACCACTTGCATCTTTTAAGCCGTACAGAGAAACAATCCTATTTTTATTGTAGGCCATGTTTCCTGTTAAAAACCATTTGAAATTGCTATTTATAGCCTGGAAGTCTATAATTGCTTCCAACCCCTTGTTATTCGTCTTGCCGATATTCTGGGTAATGCTGGTGATCCCATGCACCGGGGAAATAGTACGGTTAAGCAAAAGATCATAGGTGTTCGTATCGTAATAGTTCAAGCTACCACCCAGGCGTGATTTTAAAATTCTAAAATCCAATCCGATATTAAGAGTCTTGCTGCTTTCCCAGCCTAGTTCATCCTGACCGAGTTTACTAGGCACGTAGCCAGGCAGGGAGTTCGATCCGCTAACAAAATTAAGTTCTGAAAGTCGGGAAATAGTTTGATAAGCACCTACGGCCTGATTACCATTAAGTCCGTAAGAAGCTCTCAATTTGAGTTCCTGGAAAGTGTTGTTTAGGCCGAAATTTTCTTCAGTAATATTCCATCCTACAGCAACTGAAGGAAAAAATCCCCATTTTCTGTCACCTCCAAATCCAGAAAAACCATCTCTTCTTCCGGTCAGGGTGAGCAAATACCTGCTGTTAAAATTATAGTTCAGCCTTAGCATCTGGCTCATGAGTATAGTTCTGTAATAGTCATAACCAGGCAGTTTTAAGTTAGCCTGGGCAACTGCATAACGACTAATAAAATCATTAGGAAAACCACTTGCCTGCATAGCCGAAAGGTCGTTCTGAGTCTTTTCATAACTATACAATCCGGTCAGGTCTAGTGCATGGTTTCCCAATCTTTTGTTATAGTTCACTACGTTTTCAACTGAAAGAAAGCTGTCAGTTCCTTCTGAACCGGTGTAAAGACCCTGATTAGCAAAACCTTCTCCGGTATTTCTTCCTCTGTAATTTTGCAGATCTGACCATTTTCGGTGTATGCCCAAATTCAACCGATAATTCAGACCTTTAATACCTGGTACTTCAACAAGAAGGAAGTTATTGCTCAACAGTTGCGTCGACTTCTTTTCATACTTATAATTGAGAGCATCTAGCGGATTAAGAATATCTATAAATTCCGGCCAGGGGTATCTTTTATTAAGGCCTGTATCGTCGTAGGCGCTCGTTAAAGGATTTATACGTAATATGTCTTCCCAGTTAATTGGTGCACCACCATAATCAGCTGCACTAAACTGGCTATTGGTACCAATCTTTATAAAATCCAGAAACCTGGTTTGCAGACTAAGCCTTCCATTGGTGCGCTTATAGGAATCATTAAGTGTTTGCCCTTCGACATCCAGAAAATTACCTGAGATGAAATAATTGGTACTTCCTTTTGCACCGCTTACCGAAAGATTATGGTGCATACTCTTTCCGTTTCTTAAGGCTATGTCGGCCCAATTGCTCCAGCTTTTGTTATCGTAGATTTTTTGCTCTGAACTGGTTACCGTGCCGGGTTCTCTAACTTGTTTAAAAGCATAAAATGCTTCGGGACTCATGAATTTAGGCATATTGTTCGCCTCTTGGGTGGTAAACTTGCTGTCATAGGAAAATTCGGCACCTTCATTTCCCATACCTGTTTTAGTAGTAATGATAATGACCCCATTAGCTCCCCTTGAACCGTAGATGGCGGCTGACGAAGCGTCCTTAAGCACCTCTATGGCGGCAACCTCATTAACATTAATATCGCTCAGGTTTCCATTATAAGCAATTCCATCTAGAATGATCAGGGGATCGTTGCTGGCTAAAATGGAATTTCTTCCACGGATGAGTATTGAACTTTGCGGATTAGAACCGCCCTGAGACTGCTGTACCACCATCCCTGGAACCGATCCCTGCATCGCTTGAGCAATATTTACATTAGGTACCAATTGTAAACGCTCGGTTGGTACTGAGCTAACAGACCCGGTAACATCCTTTTTCTTTTGCGTACCATAACCCACCACAATGACGTTTTCTAAGCTATTTTCGGCAGGCTTCAACGTGATCTCGAGAGTCGTTCTTGCATTTACACCCGCTTCCTGGCTAACATAACCGATGTAAGAAAAAACCAGTATTGCTTGGTCATCTGCTACCATAATTTTAAAGGCTCCCGTATTGTCGGTTATTGCGCCTGCAATGCCATTTTTTTCCTTGACGGTTACGCCGATCAAAGGCAATCCATTTTCATCTAAAACTTTACCTGTTATCTCTAACTTTTTAACACGTTCTGCAGATGATTGGATTACTTCAGTCTTAGCCCGAGTGATGATAATGTTCTTATCTACCGTTTTAAAAGATAGTTTATGAGGTGTGAGAATAGATTCCAGTACGGTTGATAACTCCGAATCTTTATAATTGATGCTTACTGTCATTTGCATAGAAATGATTGCATTATCGTAAAAAATATGCTGAGTAGTTAATTTCTGAAGATCTTTCAATACATCTTCAAGTTTGGCATTGTCTCGTGAGATGGTCACTCGCTGAGCAAAGCTGAATGCCGCCAACTGCAGGTTGCACACTGAAAGTGCAACCAGTAAAAGCACTCGTTTTATCATGCTTCTAAGCGGGTTCCTTATTCCTGGTAAAACAGGTATAGTATAATTTTTATACATTTGTGTAGTTGATTTTTATATTTCAGGATTTATGAATCAATTTTGGCCCTCCGGGCATTGATGCCGGAGGCGGTTGCTACGCCTCTGGTATCAATTTTTAAAGCGCTATTATGGCATAACTGTTACCCTCCTCCCGTCTACCTTAAATTTTACGCTTCCAGTTAGTTCAATTGTTTGAAGAAGTTTTGTAAACTCTTCATATTTTGATATTGTGCCCGAGAATGATACATTATTCACTTCATCACCTAAAATTACTGTGACGTTATACCAGCGTGCTATCTCTGCCATGACTTCCCGGATAGGCGCATTATCAAATGCAAATGCACCATTTTTCCATGCGGTGGCATAAAATGGATCTATAGTTTTGATAGCGAGGCTTTTGGTATCTGTCGAATAAACGGATTGTTGGTTAGGCTTAAGGATAGCACGATCAGAGTTTTGCTTAAAATGAAGCCGAACTGACCCTTCTACAAGTGTGGTACTGATTTTGTTGGTATGGCTTTTTACATTGAATGCGGTTCCAAGCACTTCAATTTCCTGCGGTCCGGTACTAACTATAAAGGGTATGTATTTGCTATCGATCTTATGCTTGGTCACTTCAAAAAAGGCTTCTCCTTGAAGCAGTACCTTTCTTTTAGTTCCTATAAAAGCAATAGGATATTTAAGTGTGGAAGAAGCATTGACCATCACCTTTGTGCCGTCGGCAAGTTCCAAACCGTATTGTCCTCCAATTGGAGTTACTATGGTGTTATAGACTTCCTGCTCCAGCGCCATTGTTTCATGGGAATAACTAACTGAACCGTCTTTGCCCTTTACAATGGAGTATCCATCAAGCTTAACGATGGTATCATTTTTTAACGTGGCTAAGTCTAATACTTTACCATTTTCCAACAAAATTTTGGCTTTATTTCCTCCTGGAATGATTTGCTCCACTATCTGAGCCTGATGTTTATCGGCAGGATTTTTATTGTAGTTCAAAATGTCAAACTGCCACAACAAAAACATCGATATGCAGGCTGCAGCAGCAGACCATTTGATAAGTGAAGGAATATATCTTTTGGTATGAAGGCTTCGTCTATCCTTTAGTATTCTTTCGTCAGAAAGTAAACGATCAAATCTATGCTGACTTACCGGTACAAGTTCATCCTCTAATAGTGCCTTACTATAAATATCAGACAGGTCTTTATCGTTGTACTCTTGCAAATAAAGGTGTAATGATTCCAACTCCTCTATGGAGATAGTATCATCGTTCAACTTATCTAATAATGCTTTGAGTTCTTGACTATTCACTTTTTGTGCGTTTCTGGGAATATAAACGCCCGAGTGAAGTTAATGGACTAGTCTAGTAGAAAAAAAATAATAAAAAAAATTAAACGCTTGAAATGCTGGCCTTTAATTTCCGCGTTGCTACAACTAAATGGTTCTTTACGGTGTTTACCGATATACCCAGAATAGAAGAAATTTCAGAGTAAGAGAGTTCCTGTTTTTTGTTCATCACAAAAACCTCTTTTTGCCTGGCAGGGAGCTCATCTAATAATTTATCAATAACTCGTTGTAAATCAGTATGCCAGATTTGCTGTTCAAGGCTTGATGATTCTTCAGTCCATACCTGTTCTAAATGTAACTCATATAGGCGTTTACTCGCTTTTTTCCTGAAACTACTGATGGCTGATCGTTTGGCAATGGTGAAAAGATAAGGATAGAGACTGCTAATACCGCTAATCTTACTCCTGTTTAGAAAAAGACTAACAAAACTTTCATGGACAATATCTTCAGCCTCATCTGAAGATTGACAAAACCTTCGGATATAAGCTGCTATGGTCGGATAATAAAGGGCATACACTATCTTAAAAGCTTTTTCGTCACCCTCTTTAAAATCCTCGAAATCTGAGTCAGAGACTGTATCGTAAATATCCATTGCCTATCATAGAAATCTTAAATCAAATAGACAATAAGATTATTAAGTTGCCGTTAACTCCGCATTAAACTTAGATGAAAAAGTCAAGCCCCCATGGCAATGTTCGGTAGAAAATTCCGATGTTGAAGTGATGTAGAAAACGCGATCAAGACCTTCCTGGAGTATTAAAAGACCGAACGATACCGTATCAATTAATAGCGTCTTAGGTATTATCTTTTTATTTTTTCCTTTGAGATAGATTATGGTTAGGTAAAAACTTTCTGATATATTTCATCAGAATAAGTTACTGTCACGAAACTCACAGGTCGATTATCGCAATTAGAAATAAATTTCGGTGTGAATGGTAAACTAAATGAATCAATTCAAAATTTAATTTGTGTACTTTCTTCAATAGCGGCAAGTCATTTATCAATTGACTTGCAAATCAAGTCTTCGACTAAATATTAAGTTTAAGAATACCCGATCAGTTTTAACGTTTTAACATAGCCAGAAGTATATTTTT
>CAMCTU010000115.1 GCA_945878525.1 Sphingobacterium thalpophilum | reverse complement strand
CAGCAAATTGATCAACAGGTTGAAGGTTTGGCCTATTTTGCAGGAATTAGCTCTATCGCAGTTTATGGCGGGGGTGATGGTATGATTTACGAACAGCAACGCCGGGCAATGATGGATGGTGTTGATATTGTGATTGCTACTCCGGGTCGATTAATCGCACATCTGGCATCGGGGGTAATTAAGCTGGACCATCTTCAGTATCTGGTTTTGGATGAAGCCGATCGTATGCTTGATATGGGATTTTATGAAGATATTTTAAGGATCATCAGTAATTTACCTAAAGAGAGACAGACTTTGCTTTTTTCGGCTACCATGCCTCCCAAGATCAGAACTCTTGCCAATACCATATTAAAGAATCCGGAACAGATTAATATTGCATTATCACAACCTGCAGCCGGTATTTCTCAGCAGGTTTACATGGTTTATGATAGCCAAAAGATTAAGCTGATCAGCAAGATCCTTAAAGGCGGCGAATATAAAAGTGTCCTTATTTTCTGTTCCCGAAAGGAAACCGTTAAAGATCTAAACAGAACCCTTCGAAAGGATGGAATCAAATCAGAAGCTTTTCACTCTGATCTGGAGCAGGAACAACGCGAAATCGTACTAAGGGCATTTAAAAGCAGGACATTACCGGTAATAATTGGAACTGATGTTTTAAGCAGAGGTATAGATGTGGAAGGTATCAGTTTGGTTATTAATTTCGACGTACCACCTGATCCTGAGGATTATATTCACCGTATTGGGAGGACGGCACGGGCAGAAACTACCGGTACTGCCATCACTTTTGTAAACGAGAGGGATCAGCGTAAGTTTTCTTTCATTGAAAATCTCATTGGCAAAGAGATACCAAGAATGACTTTGCCTGAAGAAGTTGGTGAAGGCCCTGTATATAGTCCAGGTTTGAAAAGGCCATCATCTGGTGGGAATCACAAGAATAATAGAAATAAGAAAAAGGTGTGGGTTAACAGAAAACAGGTATAATTCAGATTTTTTCCTGATAGGTCTTTTTCAAAAGGATATTCCTTATTTTTAAACTAAATTTTGCCTTTCATGCACGTGCTTGAAAATGAATTTCTGTCTGTAGGTATACACCATAAAGGAGCCGAATTATGCTCCATTCTCGATAAACTTAATGGTCTTGAGTATTTATGGCAGGCTGATCCTTCAATTTGGTCATTCCATGCACCCAACCTGTTTCCGGTAGTTGGGAACTGTATGAGCAATCAAATTCAGATCGACGGAATAAAATATCCGATGCAAAGGCATGGTTTTGCCCGGCACTCCAAATTTGTATTGACTGAGAACTCGCCTAAGCATACAGTTTTTACACTGGATTATTCTGAGTCAACGTTAGTCGTTTATCCTTTTAAGTTCTCTTTCCAGGTATCCTATTATTTAAAGGATACTGAGATTACCGTTGTTTACAAGGTGTTTAATAAAGATAATAAACCTATCTTTTTTTCAGTTGGTGCACATCCTGCATTCAACATTCCATTTTCCAGGGATGGTTTATACAATGATTATTTTATCGAATTTGATCAGGAAGAAGTATTAGTCAAACATCTGTTTAATGCGGATGGGTTTTTTACAGGTGAAACAGAACAGGTGTACCTGGACAATAGGAGACTGAACCTGAGCAAAGAATTATTCAGGGATGGTGCGCTTGTTTTTAAGGATATCAGATCCAGAGAGGTGCTGATCAGAAATCATCATACGCCCAATTTTGTATCTGTCTCTTACGCTGATTTCAATTCGTTGGGAATATGGGCGGTTCCCGATGCACCATTTGTATGCATCGAACCATGGCTTGGTTATGCCGATAGTGCTGGTGCCCTGAGAGAGTTCTCAGAAAAGGAGGGTATTCAAAAATTGGAAATTTCTGAGGTTTTTGAATGCAGTTTTTCGATTGGGATAAATTAAAGACGATAGCATTATTGGATATGAATAATATCTCATCGTGTTATCAGTAATAACTGGTTAAAAATTTTTATGCTTCGACCCCCAAAGGTGGTCGTATATTTATAGAAAGGTTATAAAATAATGTTTTTCGACCCTGAAGGGGTCGTATGTGAGAAACTCCAATACATATGACCCTTTCAGGGTCGGGATTCCCATGATAATGTATCCTATAAACATTTGAACCCTTCAGGGTCAGTATATTGGCTTGCATTGCTGTAGCACAGGTGTTCTTATATATTGTCTTTTTAGAACGCGCGGCACGTGCGCATCAACAGCCGGGCTGTCAGTCCCGATGAAATACAGTTCCGTGTAAAATAAACCTTGCCGAAGGAGGTAGCTTCCGGCTAATGTTAATTTGAAATAATACGCAATTTCTTGCCGGAACTACTCTGTAGGAAAGGGTTGAACTGACCTATGAAAAATGGGTATTGATTTTCAAAATCAAGGAAATGAGGCTCCCGCATCATCTTGGTATTATTACCCTAAATTTAGACTTCTTTGCTAGCACTCGCATGTCGCGCATGCTTCTTTTTCAAATTAATCTCTGCTAATTCGCTAAGCCTATTCCTTTTTTGATAGCCTTACCCTGTCCTGCTTTCTGCTTTCACGGATCATATCTTCCATATCGTCCATTTCCGGACCTTCTTTAAGGGCTTTCCAGTCAAATTTTTCATCGAAGGGATCAAGAGCCTTCTGAGGGTCAAAAAATCGTTTATCGGAAGGTACGGCCTTGTATGGAGTTAAATCAGGAACGTCAGTAAACATATCTGCCAGATCACTTGCACCCGCATCGTATTGGTTAAGGTATGGTACACCTAAAATATTCCAGAAGGTTTTAAATATACTTCCAAAGCTCGAATGGGTGTGACTTATATTGTTTTTACGGCTGTAAGGCGAAATGACCATTAAAACACTCCGGTGTGCGTCAACATGATCAACGCCATCCTGTGCATCATCTTCAGTGATGATGATCAGCATATTTTTCCAGTAAGGTGTATTGGATAAAAATTCAACAATTCTGCCAATAGCAAGATCATTATCGGCCATGTAGCTCTCTTTGAATGGATAACCGGCCGCCGGACGTTCTGCAGCACCATGGTCATTTGGAAGGATAACTGTTAAAACAGAAGGCATCACCTCCCTGCCTGCTCCCCATTTTTCATTAAATTCATTTTCAAAAACACTGACCCTGAATTGATCAGGAATTGCCATGTTGTAGGTAGGATAGGTGTACGACGTGCGGGAGTATAAAGGTTTAGGCATTGGATAATTAGCAAGGTGTTTGATCCCACCGTATTTATAATGATCCTTATAGTCACCGGGCTCAAACATCACTCCAAAGCCAAAATTAAAATAGCTGATTTTATTCCGTTCCATATGCTCCCACATGGATCCGGCCTCATTATAATCTTCAGGGTAAATTGCACCCGCAGACCCGTTGATGCCAAGATTTCCAGGGGCATCCGAATCACTACGGTACGTTCTGTTTGAACCATATCCTGCAGCTGTTGTAGCTTCTACCCATTGATTGGGATAGGTATTTACGAGCCAGCGATGCCCGTCGGCCGATACATCAGAATCTACATAAAAGTTATCCCCAATTGAAAATGTTCGTGCCAGTTTTAAATGGTTTGGCATGACCGATGCCGTTTCAACACTGGCGGTTTTTTTACTATTACTAAAACTTACACCTTCTCCATACCTGGAAATAGAAGGATCTCCTTTTCCATTTTTAAATTGCCCAAAAACTTCATCATAGGTGCGGTTCTCTTTAGAAATGAACACAATATGTTTTATTGGTGATTCTTTTTGCCCCGGAAAAAGTGGTATTGGGTTATTATTTCTCCAGGATAATGAACTATCAGAAACCTTTTTGATCATGAAATTATTCTCAATGACTTTTCTAGTCAAATCTACCAAATCCTTATCTTCAGGTATATCGCAGACTTGCACTGAACCAAACATTAAGCTTCCGATATAGGAACCTGCGGGTCCACTTTTGAAAGTTGCCCCTCCATTTGGGCCGCTTCCAAATCCTTTAGCATTAGAAATGATCAGTTTTTTATTGTCAGGAGATACTTTTAGTTTTGCAGGGAACCATCCTGTTGGAATATGTCCGATAACTTTTAAAGAGGACACATCAATCACAGCTATAGCATTAATTCCTGATTCTGCGACATAGACACGTTTTTCATCAGTTGAAACTGCAAGTCCGAAAGGAATTATTCCTCTTAATTTACTCAGGCGCTCCTCAGGTGCAAGTTTAATATGAGTGATGATTTTCTGTTTATGGCTATCCAGAACAGTGATATTATCATTATTTCCATTGCTGATGAATACATAATTTCCCGCGGAAACAATGGAATTAGGACTTGAACCACCAATGGCCGGAATACCCTCAACCATTGCTCCAATCCTATTTCCAGTCTTAATTTTTGAAATGACATGCGGATTTAAGGGATCTTTAACCTGCAAAACCCATACTGAAAATGCTTTTTCCGATTGCAGGGGACCAAGTCCGGGGATTTGAACCGAGTCTGTTTCAATTCCTTTTTCGGCTTCAGGTGTATCGTATGCAAAGCCTGGTATTGCAATAGACCCTCTTTTCCATCCTCCATTCACTTTCTTTTTTACATAACCGTATTCATACATACCTACATTGGCCACATAGACTGTTTTTTCATCTTTTGAAAGGCTTATTCCGAAAGGATAACGTCCAACAGGAGTTGAAGAAATTAGCTTTTCCTGAAGCAGGTCGATTGTGAGCATTCTGAAGCCTATCTGATCCACAGCATACAGGTATCGGCCATCTTTGGTACCAACCATGTCGCCGATATACCCATGGGAGTAATTTAATTTACTGTTTTTAAAACTGCAATCAATCGTGCCCAAAGGCTTTCCGCTCGTAATATCAAATTTGTAAATTTTATTGCTTTGACCACCGGCTACATAAACTGTTTTATTATCCGGCGAAATTACCAGACCCATAAATGCAGATTCAAGAATACCCTTATCACCATTCGGATTTTCAGGCACCTGTGTAATTTCTGGTTTTTCAGAAAGGATATTTTTCAAGATGTTAATCGAAATCGGGCTGGTGCCTGAATTTGCTGTGATTGCAATATTTCCGTCACTGCTGATTGCAAGTCCGAAGGGGTGTGGAGCAACCATATGGGTGTTTCCCAGCGGACTGACATAGCGTCCATTAGGAATAACCGTTTTGCCATTCTTGTTGATGGTCACATATTCATCCCCGGCAGGGGCAGAAATAACATAATCGGTTTTCTGGGCAAATAGGATGTTTGTTAAACTAACAAGCAATAATAAAGTATAGGCTGCTTTTATAATGCATTTTAAACAGGCTCTTGTAAAATTGGATTTCATAAACTTTTATTTGGAAATTAAAATATAAAAATCAGTTGGTTCACTTAAGTATCAAACGGACAAGATACTGATCCATATCGTCTTCATAGACCATCTCACATTGCCAGCCGGCTTTTTCTGCAATTGTCTTTAAGGTTTTGAAATCAACATACAACCACTTAAACCAATTTCCTTTAACCTTTTGATATTCATATTGATAAGATATTTCACCGTAATAATTACTGGCAATAAAATCATCGGGTTTGTAGAGGTAAGCAATATCAGAAGAATCAAAAATAAGTTGGCCTTTTGGTAATAATAAATCTTTTAGGTTGTCAAGAAAATCAATTAGACCAGGGATATCGCCACATAGTCCGATTCCATTCATTAGCAATAGTATCGTATCAAATTTATCAGGGTGGTATTTTAGGATATCGGTATGAATAACTTTTTTAACGCCCCTGTGTTTCATTATTTCGCAGGCTTTTGCAGAGATCTCTAAGGCAGTCACATCAATTCCTTTAGACTGAAGAAGAAGTGTATGGCTGCCGACCCCAGCACCAATATCAAGGGTTTTTCCTCTGCATAGATCCATTGCGATGATCTCCATTTCGGGCATATCTGCCTCGGATCTGAAGAAAATATCAACAGGCATATCTTCCTGGTGCCCATAGCTGTTGTACAGCCAGAGCTTACTTTTTAATTTGCCCTTGTATTGATCTAGTAATGCTTGTCCGTAGATATCCATTTGCATTTTGTCATTGAATTAAACCTAAAAGATAGGTTCGTAATCCTGACCTCGCTGATTTTTTCTAATATTGGATAAAAATACTCCTTATGAATTGTTCTAAATTAAACTTTATTGAATTTTCATAAGATTATATTTCTGTTAATTGTTTAGCTTTCAAATCCATTTTTTATACTAATAAAATTAGTAAATTGCTTCATGAATTTCCAGAGGATAAAAATCATAAATTGAAAATTTAGTCTGAATATATGTCTACAGAAGTAAAATGCCCATCCTGCGGTTACTCGTTTCCACTTGAGGAAGTCATTGGAAAGGAATATGAGCAGGAATTGCGGGACAAGATGATTGCCTGGCAAAAGAAGAAGGATGAGGAATTTATAAAAAAGGAAGAGGATTTTAAGGTTCAGCAGAAAGCGCTTTCTCTTAAATATGAGCAGCAGCTGGCGCAGGAAAAGATCAATCTTGAGGAAGCAGTTCGTAAAAGTATTGCCATAGATTTTGAGAATAAACTGAATTTTTTAGAGAATGCTAATCAGGAGAATCAGGAAAAATTAAAACTGGCAGGGCAGAAGGAGCTGGAGTTTTTAAAGAAGGAACAGGAACTTAAGACCAGAGCTGAAGAAATGGAGATCGAGATTCAGCGAAAGATGCAGACCGAGCGGAATCAGATCGTTGAACAAATCAAGAAGCAGGAGATTGAAAAAAACCAGTTAAAGGAAACCGAACATCAATTGCGTATAAAGGAATTTGAAAAGCAATTGGACGATCAGAAGAAGCTTGTGGATGAAATGCGCCGCAAAGCTGAACAGGGCTCGATGCAGCTGCAGGGAGAGGTTCAGGAATTGATTCTGGAAGAATTGTTGAGGGTTACATTCCCTTTTGATGAGATAGGTGAAGTAGGTAAGGGAGTTCGGGGTGCCGACTGTATTCAGGTGGTCAGGAATAAATTTGGACAGGATTGCGGTAAGATTATTTATGAAAGCAAGCGTACCAAGGATTTTGCTACAGACTGGATCGATAAGCTTAAAACAGACATGCGTAAAGAGGGAGTGGATGTTGCAGTGATTGTAACCCAAACTTATCCTAAAGGCATGACTTGTTTTGGTGAACGGGATGGGGTTTGGATTTGTTCTTTTGAAGAAGTAAAAGCTGTTGCCTATGTTTTACGGGATGGCATTCTGCGACTTTATAACTCCTCCAAATCACAGGAGAACAGGGGAGATAAAATGCATATGCTTTACGATTATCTGACCGGGACTGAATTCTCAGAACAATGGAAAGCCATTCGTGAGGGTTATATGAGTATGCGCTTGTCCATTCACCGGGAGCGAGATGCGATGGAGAAAATGTGGAAAATGCGCGAGAAACAATTGGATAAGGTTTTGCTTAATGCTTCAAGTATAAAGGGTTCTATTGAAGGGATTGCTGGTGCGGATACGATTTCGCTGAGTTTAAGTGATGAGGAAGACGACCCTTTGCTGCTTGAATAGGAATTTTGGTGATGTTTGATATCTCAATACTCTATACTCAATACTATCTGCTACCTTTGCACTTCAAAAATAAAAATCTGTGTGCATGGTCTTGTTAGAGAAATTAAAGCTAAGTAAGCCCTTAGTAAGAGCAATGACTGATGCGGGTTATTTAGGTCCCAAAGAAATTCAGCTCAAAACAATGTCACGTATTCTGGGCGGCCAGGATGTGATTTCAGTAGCGCCTGAAGGTTCAGGGAAAACAACAGCTTATGTTCTGGGATCCTTGATGCGCTTAAAATACGGAGTGGAAGAAGCGCCAAGGGCTTTGGTTCTGGTTCCGGATAAAGATCATGTATTAGCGGTCATTGAGCGGTTTGATTTATTGAACAGAAATCAGACCATTCGAATAGTGGGATTATATTCCGAAGGAGGGATGGAGTCTCAAATGGATGCATTGGCCGATGGTGCTGACATAGTGGTCGCAACCCCCGATAGGGCGAGAGCGATCTATCTTAAACTTGGATTGAACCTGAACAAGATTATCATGTTCATTGTGGATGATGCCGCCGAGATCGTTAAACGTGGGATGCAATTGCACGTAGCGGAACTTGCCAGAAGCATTGTTAAGTGCCAGCATCTTGTATTTACTGAGGTTCTTCATGACAAACTGCATCTGTTGATTGATCAATTTATGAATCAGCCGGCATTGATTGAAGTGAATGATTTGGGTGAACCCAAACTGGAAACTATTGATCAGCTACTTTATAAAGTTCCTGATTTTAAGACAAAAGTAAATTTGCTTAATCTTCTGCTTCGGGATAAGGATGTATTCACTAAAGCTGTTGTTTTCGTGAATACCAGACTCACCGCAGAAAAAGTATTCAAAAGCCTTTTTAAATACCTGGATAAAGATATTGCAATTTATAAACCTTTATTCTTTGATCATCCCGGTTTTGATCTGATCGATGATTTTAAACAAACAGATGATGCAAGAATATTACTTATAGCGGATGATCTGAAAGAATCAATTCAGTTTGATAGAATCCCTTTTATTTTTCATCTTGAAATTCCTGCAGATGTAGAGACTTTTGTTGGCAGAATTGTGAATACTGAGACCAATGCTGAAAACGAACAAATGGCAATCAGCTTTTCAACGGATATTGAGCTTGCTTTGATTAAGAAAATTGAGTTGGCCATTGGTAAGATCCTTCCAGTTGCAGAGCTGCCTGAAGATCTTGTCATTGAAAAGGATAAACCCAAAAAGGCTATCAAAACCACTAAAATTACTCCGGATACCGAACCGCTAAGCGGAGCAGCTTTTCATCCCAAAAAGGAGAGTAATGCTAAAGATTATAATTACAGTTCGAGGGAAAAGGCGAAAATGAAATTTAAGAACAGATAGTCACTGGTAATCTGCGATTTCAAAAATCACTATTGTCCAATTAATTATACTATTAGATAAAATACTCACTTATATGCTAATTTGGACGTTTTAAGTATAATGTAAAAAGCAAGCTCCCCCTTTCAGGGTTGTATCAGTTTTTACAGATTCAATCCTTAAAATCTGCAATATTATTATCTATAATGACAGGACTGTTCATAAGCTTTGGCCTAAGCACAAAACCTCCGTTAACTTTTTTTCCGCCTCAGCTGGTGCGGTAGGCACAGGCCAAGCCAAAGCATTAACTTTAATAGCATCAGGTGCAGCGGCGGCATTTATTCGTTTTTGTTTATTGTTTTTAAGGCACTCATGGTCTCGTCGTTCCTCCTCGGCATGTTTCTTTTCTGCTGCAGGAAAAGAAAAGAGAAAAATTATGAGATAAAATATGTTCGTTATTCCAATAGT
>CAMCTU010000114.1 GCA_945878525.1 Sphingobacterium thalpophilum | reverse complement strand
AACTTATAACCTAAAACTTATAACTTAAAAATGCGTAACCTCTGGCTTTTCATCGGTAAGTACAACGCTTTTTTTCTGTTTTTAATATTTTTTACGATCTCATTAATACTTCTGATTAATAATAATTCATACCAGCGGGCCAGTGTTTGGAACTCATCCAATCAAATTGTTGGTACTGCATATGAGCGGGTAAATGAGTTAAACAGCTATCTGATACTCAGGAAAACAAATGATAGTCTTGCAGCGGAAAATGCCCGTCTAAAAAATTTACTCAAATCCTCATTTTATGATGATGGTCTGAAGGAGGTTACAGTTAATGATAGCGTACTTAATCAACAATACACTTATACCGTAGCCAAAGTTATCAATAATTCAGTTCATCAAAAAAATAATTACTTAACTATCAACAGGGGTAGCAAACATGGTATAAAAAAGGGAATGGGTGTTACATCTGCAACCGGAGTGATAGGAATTATCTATAACACCTCCCCGGATTTTTCTACTATTAAATCATTATTGCATACTGAAACAAAAATCAGTGCAAGCGTAGAGGGCAATATTGGCTCTTTGGTTTGGGGTAATGGTAATTATGACTCCAGATATGTACTTCTAAAAGATATTCAAAGCCACCTAAGTATCAGGAAAGGAGCAAGAGTAGTAACATCGGAGTTTTCATTATTCCCTCAGGGCACGAATATAGGATATGTAACAGAAACCGATTCTAAGGATGTTAATAACGGACTAAATATTAAGGTTAAACTCGATACCGATTTTGCAAAATTACAATACGTTTATGTGGTGATCAATTTGCTTTCTGAGGAACAATTGAACCTGGAAGCACAAAATAAGGTTGAATAATGGGTCGAGCATTTATCGTAAACAGTATCCGTTTCATCCTGCTAATCGCAAGTCAGGTTTTTTTATTAAAAAATATTGGCTATTACAACCTAAGTATTCCTTATCTCTACATTTTGTTTATCATGTTATTGCCATTTGGGATTCCTAATGCTTTACTCTTTTCACTAGCTTTCCTTGCCGGGATTACGATCGATGTTTTTTACGATACAATGGGCCTAAACGCTATTGCCTGCACAGTAATGGCATTTGTCAGAGTTATATTTATAGCTTTAACTGTTCAGCGAGATGGTTTTGACAATGAACCTGAACCCCGCCTTGGATTAATGGGATTCAGATGGTTTGTTTTTTATGCGATTATTCTTACATTTTTTCATCATCTGATTTTATTCGGTTTTGAAACCTTTAATTTCTCAGAACTTGGGTTCACACTGCTTCGTGTTATCATGAGTACTTTTTTTACTGTTTTCCTGATTATAATTACCGAGTTCGCATTCTTCCAAAAGAAGGTCAGGTGATTTTATAACGCTATTTTCCTATTCTTAAAGGTCAATAACATAAGCCCCGATCTACAAACCAGTCCAGAAATCTCACTATTGAAATTACCTGCATCACGGCATTCAGAATAAATAATTGGATAGTCTTACACCTGCACATTAAATTCTTTCTTACTTTTACGCTTTGATATTTCATTACCTGAATTAAATGTTTCAGAATTTTTCAGCTTGTTAAAATTTTGTTAGTGATAAGAAAGGAAATCTTTATTTATAGAAATAAATGAATAGTTTTTTTGCGAGAAAGTTTGTGGTTCAGGGACTCTTTATTGCTTTAACCATAATTCTGCTCATTCGTCTGTTTTACATCCAGGTAATTAGTGACGAGTATATTCTTTCTGCTGAAAATAATGTAATCAAAAAATTATTGATTTACCCTGCACGTGGACTTATTTTGGATAGAAATCAGCATATAATGGTACAAAATGAACCGGTATATGATCTGATGGTGATTCCCCTGGAGGTGAAGCCCTTTGATACCATTGAATTTTGTAACCTTATTGGAATTGATAAAAAAGGATTCGACAGAAGATTTAAAAAAGCTAACTCCTATTCTCCTTATAAAGCTTCCATTTTTGAGAAGCAGCTTTCTGTACAGATTTATGCATCTTTTCAGGAGAAGCTGAGTAATTTTCCAGGGTTTTTTGTCCAGAACAGAACAGTAAGGAGGTACCCTGATAGTATTGCTGCACATTTTTTGGGTTATGTCGGTGAGGTTAACCCGAAAGTTATAGAAAATTCCAAAGGTTTCTATTCACAGGGTGATTACCATGGAATAACTGGAATAGAAAGATCCTATGAAGACTTATTAAGGGGGCAACGTGGTGTGCAAAACCTCTTGGTGGATGCTTTAAACCGTCCTAAAGGAAATTATGCAGATGGAAAATACGATACTGTAGCAGTTGCTGGTGAGTATCTCATCTCTTCTTTAGATCTGGATCTGCAAAAACTGGGAGAACAATTGATGAAGAATAAAATTGGCAGCATTGTAGCAATAGAGCCTTCAACCGGAGAAATATTATCATTTGTCAGCAGTCCTGGTTATGATCCAAATCTTATGGTAGGTCGTCAGCGCGGTAATAATTACATGGCCTTACTCAATGATAAATACAAACCTATGTTTGTTCGTCCGATACAGGCAGAGTATCCTCCAGGTTCAATTTTCAAGGTAGTCAATGCTCTTGTTGCCCAGCAATTTGGATTAATTAATGAAAACACATTTTTCTTTTGTCCGGGCGGCTACCGTTATGGCCGTAAGGGTTTTATGGGATGTACGCATGTTCATCGTGCTATCGGACTGAAAGGATCAATTACAGAGTCATGTAACACTTATTATGGTTACACTTACGCAAGAATGATTGACCAAGCTGGAATGCAGCCAGTTAATGCCTTTAAAAAATGGCGGACTGCTGTTACTGCTTTTGGTATTGGCACTGCACTGGGAATTGATTTGCCCGGCGAGCGTGACGGGCTACTTCCTACCGCCGACCTATATACCAAACGTTTCAAAAATGACAGTTGGGGATCTGCCTTTACAATTTCATTATCCATCGGCCAGGGCGAGCTAGGAATAACTCCACTTCAGATGGCTAATGTGATGGCAATAGTTGCAAATCGGGGCTTTTTTTATAAACCACACCTCATTAAAGGTATTGGTGAAAAGAAGATTATTAAAGATGAGTTTCTAAAAAAGAATAGTGCAGGGATTGATCAATCCTATTTCGATGTGATTATTGATGGTATGAGTGCTGTTGTAAACCAGCCCAGCGGTACAGCCTGGTACTCAAAAATCCCTGATATTGAAATGTGCGGCAAAACGGGCACAGTGCAAAATCCACAGGGGAAAGATCACTCTGTATTTGTGGCATTTGCTCCCAGGGAGAATCCTAAAATTGCAATTGCAGTTGTGGTAGAGAACGCAGGATTCGGAGCAACCTGGTCGGCACCAATTGCCAGCTTATTAGTTGAAAAATACATCAATAAAAAAATCAACAGGCCGCAAGCTTACATGGATCGTTTAATTAATGCAAACCTGTTACCCGGTTCAGAAAAGGTGTTAAGAAAAACCGAATCGGCTAAGTTCAATAATAATAAAGTCATAACAGAAAAGAAGTTGAAATCAAATGAATAATCAACGTGGCCTTTTAATTAATGTTGACTGGTTTATCATAATAACCTATGTTACTCTTTGTATTATTGGATGGTTTAATATTCATGCTGCGGTTTACGACCCTTTAAATCCGAGTATTATTGACCTTGACACGAATTACGGTAAACAGCTCCTGTTTATCATTTCAGCCTTCATTATTGGCTTTGCAATTCTACTCTTTGACAACAGGTTTTTCAATACATTTTCACCATTATTCTATGGAATTTCCATTTCACTTCTAATTCTTGTATTAATTATTGGCCGTAATGTAGGAGGTAATCAAGCCTGGATTCCTATTGGTAGCTTTAGGCTTCAACCATCAGAATTTGCCAAATCTGCAACCTGTCTGCTACTTGCCAGGTATCTTGGCTCGGGTGCAATTAAGATACAGGATTTCAAAACCCAGTTGACTGCTGCATTTATCATATTATTGCCAACTGCATTAATTCTGCTTCAACCCGATGCTGGCTCAGCCTTAACTTTCAGTTCACTAATTCTGGTTTTATACAGAGAAGGTCTTTCAGGCTATTTTTTAGTGATTGAAGGGCTTTCTATACTGCTTTTTGTACTCACTATATTATACAATAAATACCTTGTAATACTTGGTGCAATTGCCCTTGCAGGAGCGCTGAGCTATTTTTATCGCAAGAGTAGAAAATCCCTGACTATCATTGGTTTCGGTTTATTATTTTCTGTATTTTTTACCTTCTCGGTTGATTTCGCGTATAACAAAATCCTGAAACCTCATCAAAAAAACAGGATAAATGTTATTCTGGGTAAGGTGAGTGACCCACGCGGAGTCGGCTATAATCTCAATCAATCTAAAATAGCAATTGGCTCAGGTGGCCTATGGGGAAAAGGATATTTACAAGGCACTCAAACTAAATATAATTTTGTTCCTGAACAAAGTACCGACTTTATTTTTTGTACTATAGGAGAAGAATGGGGCTTTGCAGGATGCTTTCTGGTAATTTGTTTATATCTGTTCCTTCTTATCCGGATCGTTAATATTGCCGAGAGGCAAAAATCTTCATTCTCAAGAATCTATGCTTATGGAGTGGCTTCTATATTATTTTTCCATATATTCATCAATATCGGAATGACGATTGGATTAATTCCGGTTATAGGTATTCCTCTGCCCTTCCTGAGTTATGGCGGATCTTCCCTATGGAGTTTTACAATTTTATTGTTTATTCTGTTGAAATTAAATTCCAACCGAATGGGAATTATTTAGAAAATCGCTTCCTGAGAATTTCGTAGAATCTGTCGGCTACATTTTGCTTTTCAGCCCAGTTATTCTTTGATGAGTAATTTTGCTTCAGGAAATTGTCGGCAGACTCAAAACTATCAAAACGATTCAATATCTCAATAGCTTCACTAAAGGCAAGGCTGTAACCATTGAACAAGTCTCTTACGAACAATAACTTATCATTCAGGTTGATCAGACTTTTCAGATCTTTTACTTGGCGCTGGTTAAACTGACTTGAGACAGTATTTTTAGAAGTCTGTGATGCCAGAATCTCATTCATGGTAAGTGGTTGTTCTTTCGATTCCAGTTCAGATTTAACCTTCAGCGGTGTTTCAATATTACTACTTTCTAAGACATTAAACTCTGATTCTGATGATTCCTTTGAAATTATCTCCAAATCATCTACAGGCTGAACCTTTATTTGAATTTTCTCCTCTATTACTTCCAATTCTTCCACTGTAAGCGGCCGATCAAAAAGATCCTGTGGAGCCTTCTTTTCATAATCAAAGGATTGGTTAGAATCATCCTTTATTACAAACTTCCATTCCGGAATATAGGGTTTAACTTCCTCATCCACTATGGGCTTCTCTACAGGCTTTGGAACACGAAGCTCAGGGGATTTACTTTCTGTAGTAAGTGGGAGAATTTGTCCTGAATTTTGCGATATCGAATTTTGATTAAGCTTTTGTAAAATTATAATATGATCGGATAAAAAATCGGCATTGGCAGCAAATAGCTCAAGTTCAAGATCATTTAAATTTTTTGGATCCTGAGATAAATATTCATACTGCTCATTAAGTTCTGCGATGATTCCGGCAACTTTCTTTAAAATTTCTTTCTTATTCATTTTAATTCGAACATATGGGCTGAATAAGTCAAATCAGCCGAAAAAATAATATCGTAGCAAAAAACCTCTCCCAAATATAAGCACATTTATTAAATGTATTGACTAATTAATGATCAGGGTTTAGCATTACTACCTATTTAAATCCGTTTAAAATCAGATATTTGTGGCTAATTAAAAAGATAATTACAGAGCAGAATGCTATATAGCGAACACAACTTTAAACGCAGAAAGGAACATAGTGGAATTATTGAAGTAATATGTGGATCTATGTTTTCGGGTAAAACTGAAGAACTGATCAGAAGGCTCAGAAGAGCACAAATTGCGAAGCTAAATGTTGAAATATTTAAACCAAAAACCGATACCCGTTACGATGAAAACTCAGTGGTATCCCATGACCTCAATTCCATTCAATCTACCCCGGTTGAAAATGCCTCATCAATTCTACTTTTGAGTTCAAATACTGAAATTGTTGGTATAGACGAAGCTCAGTTTTTTGATGATGAATTACCGGATGTTTGTAATGCTTTAGCCAATCGGGGAATTCGTGTAATCATTGCAGGCCTGGATATGGATTACCTGGGTAAACCCTTTGGTCCGATGCCAAAGTTGATGGCAATTGCAGAAGTTGTTAGCAAAGTACATGCAGTTTGTTTAAGATGTGGCGGACCTGCTACGTTTTCCTACCGGACAGTGCCCAGCGAATCAAAAATCCTACTAGGTGAAAAAGAGAGTTATGAGCCCAGATGCAGAACTTGCTATAATACCCTGGCATAACCTCATAAAACAGCTTAGCAAAGATTAATTAAAATTCCAGCAGTTAATTAACCCGAAATTATTCTTATTTCGTATTTAAAATAAAATACACTGATGAAGTATTTTCATAAAACTTTAAGTACGATTGGCCTTTTTATTTTAGTTGCAGTCGCTTGCAGCAAAAAAGAAAGTGAGATTGCGCAGATTCCTGTTAGCTATGAGGCAATTAAAACTGCATTCGGGGATAATATTAATCTGAATAATCTTGCCGAATATGCTGGTCAAACCAAACCCAATTATATTCTCAAGGATAATACTGGAGGAAATACCATTACAAATATTAAAGCGACGATTGGGAGGGTATTATTTTATGATAAGAGTCTGAGTATAAATAACACAATTTCATGTTCCAGCTGTCATAAGCAAGAATTTGCTTTCAGCGCCCCCGAAATAGTAAGCTCTGGTGTTGCTGGTGGTCTAACATCCAAACATTCCATGCGCCTGATAAACTCAAGGTTCGCTGTAGAACGTAAATTCTTTTGGGACGAGCGAGCAGGCAGTTTAGAGTTACAAACTACCCAACCAATTCAGGATCATGCAGAACTGGGCTTCAGCGGCCAAAATGGTAGACCAGGCTTTAGCGTGCTTCTTTCTAAATTGCAGGCCCTAGGCTACTATAATGAACTTTTTAAGTTTGCCTATAATGATATTAATGTAACTGAAGCAAGAATTCAGGAATGTCTTGCGCAATTCATAAGAAGTATCCAATCTTTTGACTCTAAATATGACGTAGGCAGAGCTTTAGTTGCAAACGATAACCAGAACTTTCCCAATTTTACTCAGACAGAAAATGCCGGCAAAAATTTATTTACAGCTACTCCCGTTTTTGATTCAAATTCAAGTAGAATTGGTGGTGGCATTGGATGTAATGCCTGTCATAATGCACCAGAATTTGATATTGACCCAAACAGCAGAAATAATGGCATTATTGGACAAGCTAGTGGTACAGGCAGGGATTTGACTAATACCAGATCGCCAACCTTACGCAACCTGACCAAAACAGACCGAAGAGTTAATAGTCCAATGATGCATACAGGAGCAATCGGTTCTTTAAGAGCAGTTATGAATCATTATAATTCGATTAATCTTGGTCCTGGTCAAAATCTAAATATTGATCCCCGACTCGCACCAAATGGAATTGGCCAAAAATTGAATCTTACAGAAAATGAAATAATTGCTGTGGTATCCTTTCTTGAAACACTGGCAGGAACAAATGTTTATACCGACAAAAAATGGGGAGATCCATTTCTAAGGTAGAGTATTAATCTGTTCGAACAATTCACTGAGTTTATATTATTCTCTCATACAAAAGTTTGGTTCAATTGGTTATAAAAAAAAGCGTTCAAGTTACAACTGCTAAAAAGTCCATATAATTAATGAATACAATTTGATACGATTAAATTATTGGTCTCACCAGAAAAAGAAGGCAAAACCTAAAATCAGCTCAAATTCTGTTTGATAAATTACGTTGATAGATAAACTAACTTGAGTTCGATAAATTAAGGTTGAAATATAAGGTTATAATGATACAGATTAGGCTTTAGAGCCCTGTAATTTGATTTTAGAAAGCAATACCTGCGTGTTATAGCTTATATCAGTCCTTTCCCTCGGGGTATTTCAAACAAGAAATCGCTTAAAAATAGTCGGTTCTTGAAATTTTGTGAGAATCACTTTTATCTTTAAAATTTTTTACTCGTTAATTTCCCATTATTGTATTTGAACCTCTTTTCAGAATAAACTCACTTGACAGCAAATAGGAACCACTTATAACTACCTCCTTCACATTTTCAAGACCTGAAAGGATAATAATCCGATCAGCATCCTCCTCGCCGGTTCTTACCATCCTCGGAGAATAAGTATTCTTTGCTGTTTTGATCCATACATGCGCACCTTTCTCATCGCGAACCACCGCATCCAATGGCAAACTCATTGCATCAGAGATTTCGGCAAGTGGCAAAAATACCGTGGCCTGCATTCCTGCCTGTAAGTTTCCAGGATTATAAATCTGAGCCCTAACTTTGAGAATTTGTGAGGATGGATCCATCTGAGGGGAAATAAAGTCTATGGTCAGGGTCTGTTCCTTTTCGCTAATACCATTGATTAAAGCTTGAACCTTTGCACCCAAACGGATACTTTCCAATTCATTCGGGTAGACATCCATTTCAAGCCAGAGCTGTGAAAAATTTTCAAGTTTTAAAATCTGACTGCCTTCCGTGATATATTGGCCTTCCGAAACGCTAAGCTCAGTCACAACACCGGATTCTGAAGAATAGACCGTGTGTAATGGGGATGCCTTTCCTGCCGTACTCAATGCTTTGATTTGAGCTTCAGAAGAGCCAAACAGACGAAGTTTATTTCTGGCTGCCTCCTTCATTGATTGATAGATCTTTTCATCAGGAAATGCCGCAATTTGTTTAAGCTGCAATAAAAAATCCTGCTGTAAGGTCTGAAGCTCCTCACTGTAAATTTGAAAAATTGGCTGGCCTTTTTTAACTGACCTACCCATTTCTTTCACAAACAACTTCTCAATTCTGCCAGCATAGCGGCTTGAAATAACTTCTGTAAGTTCAGGATTTACAACTAATCGTCCATTCAATATTTTAGAAGTATTGAAGTCAGTCCGATTGATAGCCATGGTTCGAATATTAGCCAATTGAATCTGACTATCACTTAATGATAGCTCATTTTTACCCTGACCTGAATTTAATGGTACGAGATCCATCTTGCAAATCGGACAGGTGCCCGGCCCATCTTTTACTATTTGAGGATGCATTGGGCAGGTATATTTAACTATTTCGGCGTGATCCTCATGCCCATCCGTACAAGCGGTAAATATCAATCCTGTATAAACAATGATTAGCCCAATAATTATTTTCGTTCTCATTCTAATCGCTTTGCTTTTATGAAACTTTCACTATCCAC
>CAMCTU010000113.1 GCA_945878525.1 Sphingobacterium thalpophilum | reverse complement strand
ATTTAGGGTAATGGAGAAAATTTGACAATTAGATAATTAGCAAATGCTCAAGAACTATACAGTGTAATTATTCTTCTGATAACTATCGGGAGAGATAATTTAGTTATTCGAAAATGCAGCCATAGTAAAAAACGGCAAAAGGAATTGAGTATAGTCCCTTATAGGATGAATTTTCAGAAAAACTAAGGAAGGGGATTTGATGTAACTGAAATTAGCATGCAACGTTATTAATTAAGAGTGGCTTAGTCTAATCGGATTTAAATTTCAGTGTGGGTTCCGGCCGTCGCCGGAATGATAATTATTGGATGACAAGCTTATTGAGGTGGAACAAGAAATATAAACTTTCAAGGTCATCGGTGGTGATTTACCATAGAAATACTTGTTGCGTTCTCATTGAGCTCGATTCCGGCGAAGGCCGGAATCTCATCTTAACTCCCCTATTAACTTGTCATTCTCGCGAAGGCGAGAACCTCCTTAAATTAATAATTTAGAAAAATGCTTATAGTTTTTTTCAATCCCAATTGGCGATAATGATGGGTATTTTTACTGAACCCAGCGGGGTCAAATGTTTATAGATACGAAAACAGGGAAATCCCATCCGCTCCGCTCTGCAGGCATATGTACAAAGCGACAAATACGAACGCCTTCGGGGCAGAAACAGGATAACATGATGTTTCTTTTAACATGCAACTGGGGCAGTTAGCTATTGGAGATAGATTGTGAGTGAGTTCAGACCTACGCGGGAGCCGATAGCTATCGAATAACAATTTAGCAGGAAATTAAATGTGGGTTCCGGCCTTCGCCGGAATGACAAGCCTATTGGGGTGGAGGCAGGAGATTCCGGCCTCCGCCGGAATCGAAATGAGGAGTACTATTAATTTTCAAGATTTTTCGCTTCGTTCTAAATGAAAATTTCCTTAATAAAGAAATTATTAACTCCAGCTTAATCCTATTCTTTGAACCTGATTCAACTCAGTTCGTAATTCGTAATTCTCATCCCAACACCTCCTCCAAAATCTCATGCGATCTTACCTGTCCGAAACCCTCAATATGCAAGCTGTAATATTCAAGAATCTTCTCCAGCAATTGTTTTCTCTGGGATGAAGTGATATATAATTCTCCCAGATTATCAAACTTTGCATTCAGAATAGAAGTCCAGAGCCCGGTTAGGGGCTGATCAAGAATCATGGAATGGGGTGGCTGCATTTTTGAATAGTAACCATTCTTTAAGTCAAAAAAATCGGTATTGCCGGATAAAGTTGTATCCGGATAGAACCCAATAAAACGAGTTAGACGAAGCAGAAAGTACAAATGGAAATTGGATATTCCTTTACTTATCCTGTCAAGAATCTCAATCGCATTAAACAAAAATTCAAAGAGTACTTCATCCGGTTCATGCTGCCTGAACGACTTGTACAGCACCTCATTTAAAAACATGGTGACCGAACTTTTTACAATATCATAAGGAATACTCAAAAAAACCGGCTGATGTCTTAATTCCGAAACGCGTTGAATATTCCCTGAGCTTTTGTGATAAACCACCATGTCCAACAGATGTAATGGCTGCAAACTGTTCAATTTTATTTTTGATTTAGGGCGCTTAATTCCATTGATCAGGTAAGATTGCAAACCAAATTTTTCAGTAAAAATCTGAACTATCACACTGCTTTCAGCATAATCGGTAGTTTTAAAAACAATTCCTCTTGTTTTATGAAGCATGAATCAACATTAAAAAAATTATCAGTAATCTGTTATAAAGGACCATAATCGAAGTAAGAAACCAAGGTAATTCCGTTTTATGTAAGGCCGCTTTAGAGGAAAGTCCTCTTATTAATAGTGCTTTAGATTAATGAAATCCGGCATTCGTCTGATATTTTTGTGGAATTTATCCAATTAAAAACGAAATGAAATCCCAAGAAAAACTTATAAATACCCCGTTAAATTTAAATCAACTCTAAATAATTTACTGTCATCAATGAATTATCAGATTATACAAAGCCCAAATTAAGAATTTTTGTAGCTTTGAAAATTGATTTTGCCATTATTCTAAACCGCTCAGCATGTGGAATAACTTTTCCAAAATTATACTTTCCAACCGGATTCCAATTCTCGTAGTATTTTTTGTTGTAACTCTGTTCATGGCATGGAAAGCCAGCTTTGTTAAACTTTCGTATACCGGAAGTAAAATTCTTCCGCAAAGCGATTCTGCTTTTAAAAATTATAATAATTTCAAAAGCAAGTTTGGAGAAGATGGAAACATGATGGTTCTGGGTATCAGTTCTCCTAAATTAATGAGTAAGGAATTATTCAATGATTGGAGTGAACTGGCAGCAGAACTTCAAAAAATAGATGGCATCAAACAGGTTCTTTCGGTAGGTAATCTGTATGATCTTCAAAAAGATACAACAAATCAGCGATTTGTTTTAAAACAAATTAATGAAGGGACTGTCCTTCGTGATTCCAAAATGGACAGCATTAAAAATCGCATTTATGATTTGCCTTTTTATGAGGGATTGATATATAACAAGGAAAGTCACGCCACCTTAATGGCTATCAATTTCGACCATAAAATCTTGAATACGCCAAAGCGCAAACCAATAATCAAAACCGTTGTGGAGAAAGCTGATGCTCTGGGCAAAAAACACAATGTTGAAGTACATTATTCCGGACTTCCATTTATCCGAACAGCAATAAGTAAACTGGTTTCCAGAGAGTTTGTTCTGTTTCTTGCTCTTTCCATTCTGGTCTCGGCAGTCATTCTTTTTTTATTTTTCAGAAAACTATACCCGGTTCTGTTCCCCATTATTCTGGTAATTGTCGGAGTAATCTGGAGTATGGCAACTTTAGTCATGTTTGGTTATGAGGTCACAATTCTAACCGGATTAATTCCTCCCCTTATTGTAATTATTGGAATTCCGAATAGCATCCTTCTGCTAAATAAATACCATAATGAATTAAGAAAGCATGGAAATAAAAACAAGGCTTTGCATGTGACAATACTGCGCATTTCAGAAACAACATTAATTGCCAATATAACTGCTGCTATTGGATTTGGAGTATTATTTTATACGGGTAGTGCCCTTTTGGTTGAGTTTGGTGTTGTCGCAGCTTTGAATGTAATGGCAACCTGGTTTATTTGCCTTTGCCTTATTCCTATAATCTTCAGCTATCTTCCCGTTCCAAAACTCAAAGCGCAGGAAGATCATGATAATGGCTTTCTACATAAACTACTTGTCAAGACAGACCTTCTGGTTCATGAGCGCAGTCGTTTGATTTATCTTGGAACAATTTTAATTACCATAATCTCTTTAATTGGTGTCATGAAAATTAATGTGAATGGTTATGTAGTTGATGATTTACCTCAAAACTCTCCAATAAACCGCGACCTGAAATTTTTTGAAAATAATTTTGAGGGCATTTTACCGCTGGAAGTAAGCATTGATACCCGTAAGAAAAATGGAGTATTAAATCTATCCACCATCAAGAGAGTTGATAAAATGGAGGAAATGATATCAGCTTATCCTGAGTTTTCACGTTCGGTTTCGTTAAATAAAGCTTTAAAATATGCCTCCCAAGCATTTTATAATGGCGATCCACGATTTTTCCGTATCCCAAATGATATGGAAAAAAACTTTGTTCTTTCTTACCTGGCAAATTCTGGCGGGAACAGTGATATGCTGAAAGGTTTTATAGACAGTAATAAACAGGTGGCAAGGGTAAGCTTTCAGATGGCCGATGTTGGCTCAAAACGTATGAATGCTTTGATGGAAGAATTAAAGCCTCGTATCGATTCTATTTTAAATCCGGAGAAATTTGATGTACTACTGACAGGTTCAAGTATTATTTTCTCAAAAGGAACGGATTACATGCTTAAACATTTGATGGAAAGCATTCTGTTGGCAATAGTTCTGATTTCTTTGCTCAGATTATTTCAGTTCAGAGACCTTCGGATAATGTTTATCTCACTTTTGCCCAATATTATCCCTTTGATCATTACCGCCGGACTCATGGGCTTTTTTAATATTCCACTTAAACCATCAACCATTCTGATATTCACAATTGCATTCGGACTGGCATCAGATCAAACGATTTATTTCCTGACCAGATATCAGCAGGAATTACAGTCGACGGATTTTACAACCTCTAAAGTTATATCAGACACGATCCGCGAAACCGGAGTTAGTATGACCTATATCGCCTTAGTGCTATTTTTTGGATTTGGGATCTTTACCGCATCAACCTTTGGCGGGACTATGATCCTGGGGCTACTCTTATCAATTACACTCATCATTGCACTGATATCTAACCTGACTCTCCTCCCTGCATTGCTGGTACAAATTGATAAAAGGAAAAGAAAGAAGCTTGCGAAAGCTAAAGGAGAAACATGGGATATTTAAATATTATGCTCGTACATTTTGCAGATGCCAATAGCTCTAATTAAAATATGAGTTGAGGGTATTGTCTTTGTCTTGTATGTTTTTATTCAGTGCCAAAAATTTTCCTATAATGCGCTGAAAACAAAGTACTTGATGTTGGAAATCAAAACCCCTGTAATATAGGCTGGTTCAGCCCTTTCCTCCAGGGTAGTTCCGGCTAGAATTTACGTTATGTTTCAAATTACTACCAGCCGGAAGCTACCTCCTCAGGCAATGTTTATTTTACCCCAGGATTTTGCTGCGTGCGTGCCGCACGTGCCAAAATATTTTACTAGGACAAATCACATCATCAAGTGCCCACTCAACAGTCCGTGCAACAACAACTCCTCCATCTGCAGATTTTAAAGTAATTCCTGTGCAAGGATATGCACTGGTGCTCATTATAAGAAATGCTAAATTAATGGCAATGATTTTTTTAGATTTTTTTTCATAGTGCCTACTATTTCAAAAATTTGAGGTTGCTTATCAAAATTCTTCGAAAAAGCATCCCGTGTATATTTATTCTTCTGTTTCTGAACGATCTTTCAATATCGCCTTGCGATCCATTTTGCGCATTAAGCTGTAAATTACCAACAAAAAACCAGTTCCAAACGCAACTGTACCAGTTACCATGGCCCAACCGTATTTGAATTCATCTCCTTCCATCAGGTAATATCCGAGGAAGTTAAAGGCAATTCCGATCAGAATTAACCAAAGGCCACGACGCATATATTTATTTCCCATAGAATTCAATCGGCTAAATACAAAGTTACATAAAAAACTTATTCAGCATTTTACCAATTTCATTAAGCGATTAATGATTTCAAAAATCTGCGTTTTAAGCCTTAAATTTCTTAGATTTGCAACCTTAAATTTGGGAAGTTAAATCACTGATGTACAAAGAATATAAGCAACTTGATCTGTCAAAAACCGGAAAAGAAATCTTAGAGTACTGGAAACAAAATCAGGTATTCGAAAAAAGTATTTCCAATCGGCCAGCTACTAAACCTTACATTTTTTATGAAGGTCCTCCATCTGCAAATGGGATGCCTGGGATACATCATGTAATGGCTCGTTCTATCAAAGACATTTTCTGTCGTTATAAAACCCTTAAAGGTTACCGGGTGAATCGTAAAGGTGGCTGGGATACTCATGGTTTACCAATCGAGCTGGCCGTAGAGAAAAAGCTGGGAATTACCAAAGATGATATAGGCAAATCAATAAGTGTGGATGATTACAATGCAGCCTGTCGTACTGAGGTAATGAAATATACCGATGTCTGGAACGACCTGACAGAGAAAATGGGCTATTGGGTTGACCTCAAAAATCCGTACATCACCTATGAAAATGAATATATAGAAACACTTTGGTGGATTTTAAAGCAGTTTCATGAAAAAGATCTTCTTTACAAAGGTTACACTGTTCAGCCATATTCTCCTGCCGCAGGTACAGGATTAAGCTCGCATGAATTGAATCAGCCGGGTACTTACAAAATGCTGAAGGATACTTCCATTGTTGCTCAGTTCCACTTAAAAAGAGACCAGAATCATCCTTTAATGGATGTTTTGTTTGGGAATGCGGATGAGGATACTGTAATTCTTGCATGGACCACAACACCGTGGACCTTGCCATCGAATTGTGCACTGGCTGTAGGCGGTTCGATTACGTATGCCAAGGTTCAGACTTTTAACCCTTATACCTTTGAACCGCTTAGTGTCATTCTTGCTAAGGACTTAGTTTCAAAATATTTCAAAGAGGAGAGCAAAAATTTATCATTTGATAATTATAAGGCTGGCGATAAATTGATTCCCTGGAATCTGGTTTCTGAATTTAAGGGTTCTGAACTTGTCGGACTCCGATATCATCAGCTGATGAATTACGTAAACAATGCTGATCTTGAAAAAAATGCATTCCGCGTTATTCCGGCAGATTTTGTCACTACTGAAGATGGTACCGGTATTGTGCATACCGCGTCGGTCTTTGGAGCAGATGACTTTAGAGCTGCCCGCGATAACAATGTACCATCAGTCATGATTACTGATGAAAAAGGCAATGAACTTCCGCTAGTCGACAAGCAGGGTCGCTTCGTTTCAGAGGTTACTGATTTTGCGGGAAAATTTGTTAAGGAAGAATATTACAGCGACGAAGAGCGCAAAGATCCTGATTTCAGGCCTACTGATGTGCTGATTGCGATTAAGTTAAAAGAAGAAAATAAGGCTTTTGACGTTAAGAAATACGAACACAGTTACCCGCATTGCTGGCGTACGGATAAACCTGTTTTATATTATCCGCTAGATAGCTGGTTTATTAAAACCACGGCAGTTAAAGATCGCCTGGTTGAACTAAACAAAACAATCAACTGGAAGCCTGAATCAACGGGAACAGGCCGGTTCGGAAACTGGCTCGAAAACCTGGTTGACTGGAATCTATCTCGCTCGAGGTATTGGGGGACTCCCTTACCAATTTGGAGAACAGAAGATGGTTCGGAGGAAAAGTGCATTGGTTCTGTTTTAGAGCTCAGGTCCGAGATCAAAAAAGCTGTAGAAGCCGGATTTATGGATTCTGCCTTTGAGATTAATGATATGCACCGTCCTTATGTGGATGATGTTATACTTGTTTCTGATTCAGGCAAGAGCATGATCCGTGAAAGCGACCTTATTGATGTCTGGTTTGATTCAGGATCTATGCCTTATGCACAATGGGGTTTACCTCCAACAACAGAAGGCAAAAGCGGAAATATAAGTCCGGAAGCATTTTTAGAATACTGGAATAAACAGGCAGGTTCTGAGGGCGAGCCTGGCTCAATTTACCCTGCCGATTTCATTGCAGAAGGAGTTGATCAGACCCGGGGTTGGTTTTTCACCCTTCATGCAATTGGAGTGATGCTGCATGATAGCGTTTCATTCAAAAATGTAGTTTCAAATGGACTTGTGCTCGACAAAAACGGCAATAAAATGTCTAAACGGTTGGGGAATGGGGTTGACCCATTTGAAACGATAGAAAAATATGGTGCAGACCCTACCCGTTGGTACATGATCAGCAATGCTTCACCATGGGATAATCTTAAATTCAATATTGAAGGTATTGATGAAGTACGCCGCAAATTCTTCGGAACCTTACATAACACCTACGCATTTTTTGCTTTATACGCCAATATTGATGGCTTCAGCTATAAAGAAGAAGATATTCAGGATCGGCCGGAAATTGATCGCTGGATTATTTCATTATTGAATTCTTTAAGCCTTGAAGTAGATAAATATTATGCAGAATTTGAACCAACTCGTGCTACACGTGCTATTCAAAATTTTGTAGATGAACATCTCAGCAACTGGTATGTGCGTTTATGCCGCCGCCGATTCTGGAAAGGTGAATATACCGAAGATAAAATCTCGGCTTATCAGACATTATATACCTGTTTAAATACTATTGCAAAGTTAATGTCGCCTGTTGCACCATTTTTTAGCGATCGCTTATTCATTGACCTTAACATTGCAACATGTAAAGAAAATGCAATTTCTGTACACCTGACAGAATTCCCGGCTTACAATGAGTCTTTAGTAGACAAGGATCTTGAAGAACGCATGGCATTGGCCCAGGATATTTCCTCTCTAATACTTTCACTCCGTAAAAAGGTAGGTATTAATGTACGTCAGCCATTGAGCAAAGCAATGATTCCGGTATTGGATAAAAGCTTCAAAGCCAAGGTTGAGAAGGTAAAAGAACTGATCCTTTCTGAAACAAATCTGAAGAGTATTGAATACATTAACGATACCTCGGGAATCATCAGCAAAAAAATAAAACCAAATTTCAAAGCTTTAGGTCCGAAAGTTGGTAAGGACATGAAACTTGTGGCTGAAGCCTTAGGTGGGATGTCACAGCAAGAAATTAGCCGCCTCGAAAAAGAAGGCAGTATAACAATTCCTGGAACCTCATATGTTGTAGATCTTGCAGATGCAGAGGTACTAGCAGAAGATGTTCCGGGATGGCAGGTTGCAAATCTTGGAAACTTAACTGTTGCTTTGGATATTACCCTAACGGAGGAATTAAAACAGGAAGGAATTTCAAGAGAATTGGTCAACCGAATCCAGAATCTTAGAAAAGAGCTTGGTTTTGAGGTGACAGATAAGATCAGGGTACGTGTAAAAGTGCATCCGTATATTTCTGAAGCCCTCAAAAATAATTTAAGCTATATTTGCACAGAAATTCTGGCTGATTCATTAGAGCTTGTGACAGAGCTTGATTCTGGTGAGACAGTAATCATAGATGATAATAATTTAATGATAGAGATAAACAAAGGATAGAAATGGATAAACATGAAAAAACGAGATATTCTGATACAGAATTACAGGAATTTAAATTTCTCATCACAGAAAAACTACGGAGCTCAAAAGAAGAACTAGGCGCCTTAACTCAATCGTTAAGCAATCCTAATATAAACGGCACAGATGATACAGCAGGAACCTACAAAACACTTGAAGATGGATCTGCAACACTTGAAAAAGAATCAATTAATCAGTTAGCAGCACGCCAGAGAAAATTCATAGATAACCTTGAAAGTGCTTTGGTTCGTATCGAAAACAAAACGTATGGACTTTGCAGGGAAACCGGAAAATTAATCCCGAAAGAACGCTTAAGAGCTGTTCCGCATGCTACTTTAAGTATGGAAGCTAAATTGAAGCAGGCGTAAATGAAAGCTTACACTAAGCCCTTTATTGCAATTTTTCTTATTCTTTTAGCAGACCAGTTACTAAAATTCTGGATTAAGCTTAACATGTCCTTAGGGCAGGAATACAAAATATTTGGTGACTGGGCAATCATACATTTCACCGAAAATAACGGAATGGCATTCGGTATCGAGTTTGGTGGCGAACCAGGAAAACTTGCATTATCCTTATTTAGAATTTTAGCTGTGTGTGGTATCGGTTATGGGCTGGTACATCTTATTAAGAAAAAGTACCACCGCGGTTTGATCATGAACCTGGCATT
>CAMCTU010000112.1 GCA_945878525.1 Sphingobacterium thalpophilum | reverse complement strand
TTAAATCAACCATCTCACACCACCTAGTTCTATTCACTATTTCTTACGCCACAACTAGTTTTTCTCTGTTTTGAGCCGTTGATGAGAATCGAACTCACGACCTCTTCCTTACCAAGGAAGTGCTCTACCGCTGAGCTACTTCGGCTGTTTACTTTCGCAAAGCTTAAGATCAACATCCCTGTTAACCGTAGCCCATTTATCTTTTTTCTGAGCGGAAGACGAGGTTCGAACTCGCGACCTATAGCTTGGAAGGCTATCGCTCTACCAACTGAGCTACTTCCGCTTATATTATGGTGGGGGGAGAAGGATTCGAACCTTCGAAACCGAAGTAACGGATTTACAGTCCGTCCCATTTGACCGCTCTGGAACCCCCCCAACATTTCTGAGCCTCCTATCGGGATCGAACCAATGACCTACTGATTACAAGTCAGTTGCTCTACCAGCTGAGCTAAGGAGGCGAAATATAAACCTTTAAAAATAATACTTTAAAGAACCTTTCCATCTCATGTTGGATACTAATAAAAACACCCTCCTCTGAAATGGACTGCAAATCTACGAAAATTTAAGGTCGTACAAAATTTTTTGCAAAAAAAAATCGGCAGTCCTAATGACTGCCGAAAAAGACCCTAATAATTAGGGCATTAGGAATAAATAAATCATATAATTTCGTCTGATAAACTCACCTCTTTATGATTGCTCATGCGTGAACGAAGTTTTTCTTTGTGTTTTTCAATCTGCCTCCTTAGCGATTCCATTGCCTTATCCGTTGCCTCTTCAAAACTCTTGCATTGCTCTTTTGCAAAAAGATCATTCCCAGGAATTGCCAGTTTGATCTCAGCGATCTTATTTGCTTCATCTTCCGTCTTTTCTAATCTGAGGTATACATCTCCCCCAATGATCTGATCATAAAACTGATCCAGCTTGTCCGCTTTTTTCTGTATAAAATCCAGCAACTTAATGTCTGCTGTAAAATGGATAGATTGCACTCTGATTTTCATATTGCCTCCTTTTTGTTTACATAAAATTAACATTATTGTCCCGGATATACGGGGGTATTCTGTTAAAATTTGGTCAAATTAATGCATGAAATAATTATGCTTTTGGGTGAGCCTGCTTGTATATTGACTTTAGCTTTTCAACTGAATTATGGGTGTAAACCTGTGTAGCCGCCAGACTTGAATGCCCCAATAACTCTTTAATTGCATTCAAATCAGCCCCCCGGTTTAATAATGATGTTGCAAAACTATGTCTCAAAATATGCGGACTTCTTTTGACATGGGTTGAGACTGTAGACAAAACTGTTCTGACTGTCCGATACACAAACTTTGAATAGATGTCTCTTCCCGTATCTGTAACGATCAAAGTATTCCCTTTGTTGTCAAAATTTTGATTTATTTTCTGAATTTTATACTCTGCAATCAGCTTTGCAAGCGAACTGTGAACAGGAATAATCCTTTGCTTATTACGCTTACCTAAAACCTTGATTTGTTGCCCATAATAATCAATATCTTCATCTTTTAATCCTACCAGTTCAGCAAGGCGTATACCCGTACCATAAAGCAATTCGATGATCAATCGATCACGTAGCCCCGGGAAACCTGCACTAAATTCGAATCCTCCATCCAAAAGAGTATCCATTTTCTGCTCCGTAATTACCACAGGAAGACGTTTTGGAATCTTGGGGGATCTAATCTGGGTCATTGGATTGGACTTTATGTGTTCATTTCTCTGAAGAAATTTATAAAATGAACGAAGACTTGAAATCTTGCGATTAACGGTTTTTGCTTCATTTCCTTCATCCATAAGGGTAAGCATCCAACTACGTACCTGAAGATGAGTCACAGTTAAAAGCTCTGATTCGGGTAGTCCTAGAAAATTAAGGAATTGCTGAAGATCATTCTGATATGCTGTAACGGTAAGCTGGGAGAACCGTTTTTCAAATTGAAGGTATTGAATGAATTGCGCTATAAACATCAAAAACTATTTGCATATCCAACGAATTGAAGATACAAATAGTTTATGAATATATCAATAAAGAAAAAATTAAACAGTTTCGATGTTCAATCCTTGCTTGTAAATTGCTTTTTTAACCTGAGTACGGCGGGTAATAGATTTTTTCTCGTAGGCCTGACGGCTGCGAAGTTCTCTTAATACACCGGTCTTTTCGAATTTCTTTTTGAAGCGTTTTAAAGCTTTGTCTAGTGATTCGCCGTCTTTTACATTAATAATGATCATAATATACAGATACCCCCTTTCGATTTTGGACTGCAAATCTACAAAAAATATTGAAAAATAAGATTTTTGAAAAAATAAATGATTTTCACTATTTCGCGGACATACACTTTCCAACGACTGAAAATCCTTTACTAATTGAGTAGGTTCATAAAGGAAATACACCGAACCTTAAAAAACGAGTACAGGGTCAGTAAAATAACTGACCCTGAATCCGGAAGGGTTATTTAAGAATTTCCCTTGCGATCACTATTTTCTGTATTTCGGAAGTCCCTTCTCCAATTGTACATAGTTTCGCATCCCTGTAAAATTTCTCAACCGGGAAATCTTTAGTGTAACCATATCCTCCGAAAATCTGAAGTGCCTCTGTAGCAGTTCTAACACATACTTCAGATGCAAAATATTTCGCCATTGCTGATTCTCGGGTTACATTTTTACCCCGATTTTTAAGATCTGCTGCCTGCATAATAAGCAATTCGGCTGCTTCAACTTCTGTTGCCATGTCGGCAATTTTAAAAGAAATACCCTGAAAACTGGAGATTGGCTGTCCGAACTGATAACGTTCTTTGGAATAAGAGATAGCGGCCTGCAAGGCACCTTTTGCCATACCTAAGGACAAGGCTGCTATAGAAATTCTTCCCCCATCAAGAATGTATATTGACTGTTTAAAGCCCTCACCTTCCTTACCAAGGAGATTTTCTTTGGGTACGTGGCAGTTGTCAAAAATGAGTTCGGTTGTTTCAGAAGCCCGCATGCCTAGTTTGTTTTCTTTTTTGCCATGTGTAAATCCAGGAGTTCCCTTTTCAATGACCAAGGCTGAGATTCCCTTTGAATCTCCTTTTTCTCCGGTTCTAACCATAACAACAGCTACATCACCTGATTTACCATGTGTTACCCAATTCTTGGAACCGTTAACTACATAATGATCGCCATCCAGAACTGCTGTAGTATTCATTCCCATAGCGTCTGAATCTGTATTGGCTTCAGTTAAGCCCCAGGCTCCTATCCATTCTGCTGTTGCAAGCTTTGTAAGCCAGCGAAGCTTTTGCTCATGACTGGCAAAAGCCATGATATGGTCCGTACATAAGGAATTATGTGCTGCCAGAGAAAGTCCGATAGACCCGCAAACTTTTGAAATTTCGGTTATGATGCTTACGTATTCAAAATAGTTCAATCCTGAACCACCATATTCTTCAGGAACCAGGACTCCCATCAATCCAAGTTCTCCTAATTTTTTGAACGTTTCTACCGGAAAGGTTTGGGCTTCATCCCATTCCATAACATGTGGACGTATATGCTTTTCAGCAAAATCACGTACCATGGCAATAATCATTTGTTGATTTTCAGAGATACTGAAATTAATCCCGACTGATTCGGGAGCTGTAATTGAATGCATAAAACATTTTGGTTAGTTTACAATTATAGCAATTTTGGAACCCTTTTTTTTTCGAAAATTTGAAATGAGAACAGAACAAATCGGTTCCAGGTTCAAATATTTGAGCGATACAGCTATATCCGAACTCAGTCAGAAATTATTTACAGGAAACAAGACTAATAATATGTGAAGAAACCTTTTGTAAATGTTCCCTAGCATTAAGAAAATCCAGGCTTATGACAAAAGCATAAGCGGCAACCTCACCTTCTAATTTTTGAACCAGACGTGTTGCGGCACCAACCGTTCCTCCTGTTGCAAGAAGATCATCATGAATGAGCACACGTTGACCGGGGTAAATTGCGTCCGTATGCATTTCAAGAATAGCTGATCCATATTCTAACTCACAGGGTTCTTCTACAGTTTTGGAAGGGAGTTTACCTTTCTTTCTGACAGGTACAAAAGGCACCCCCAATCTATTGGCTAACATGAGTCCGAATAAAAAACCCCTGCTCTCAATTCCGGCAACCACATCGATCTTAATACCTTCCAGTCGGTTTATAAATTCATCAATCACTTCTGTACAAAGTCTGGCATCTTTTAAAATAGGGGTAATATCCTTAAACAAAATACCTGGTTTAGGAAAATCAGCAATATCTCTTAGGGAATTTTCGAGTTTTGTACTTATCATGGGTTAAAAGAAAAATATGGTTCAATTTTACGTATTATTTCTTCATTCAGGATGGCAATTTTCCTTAAATCATCAATAGATTTATATAAACCATGTTGTGTTCGGTATTGAATGATAGCATTCATCTGCTTATAAGTCAAATAAGGATGATGCCTGATTTCTTCAAAAGTAAAGGTATTCATGTTTAACCTGCGTATTAGTCCGGCATTCACCTGAATCTGATCCTTGAGCTGATCATACTTTAAAGAATCCATACCATAAACTTCCAGTAACTGTTCTTTGCGGTAGAAGCCTCCAAGACGTCTTCTGAATTTGATTATCCTTAAGGCAAAGGCCGGACCGATCCCACGAATACGCTCAAGTTCCAGAGAATCAGCTGCGTTTATTTCGATAGCAGGTCTACGAATTTGGTCAGAAATAGCTGCTGATCTAATTTTTGTTTTAAAAGTCTCCTTATTACTTAACTCATCAGCATTTTTTATCACTATAAAAGGTTCAAGCATGATATATTGCTTTTCTGAGATTGAGTAAATTCGCTTTAAATCTTCTTTTTTGTAAAATTTTCCACCCTTCGACTCATAATTGCGAATTACCTTAATCTGTTTGTAAGATAAACCCAATTTCAACCAGTTTGATTCACTAAGTCTGTTAGGATCAAAATTAAAAAAAAATGGTTTTACCAAACTTAATTCTGGTTCATTATAAATTTTCCTTTGCGGCATTCCAACTTTAGCGGCAGCGGCTCTAAACTCTTTTGCTTCCATACTAAATCTTTCAAAATCATATTTTTGATCTTTAAAAAACAAAGAATACAGCTTGGGTGATCCAATGACAATCAGCATTAAGACAAAGAGAACTAAAATACCATTCAGCTCTTTTCTTGAGAAGCTGAAGTATGATCTTAGCAGATTTTTAAAACGATACATGATCCGTTTACAATAATTAAAAGCAATAAAAGATCTGTATTGCTTTAGAATACCGTAATGATGTTTAACGGCATTGGGGGATCATTTCAGGTACAGATTTAGTGTAAATATAATTCTAATATTTTAATTACCTAGATCGAAATGCAACATATTTGCAGATTAAACTGATAATAAAACTGTATTTTTACTTCATAACTAAAGTTGAATAATCATATAGGTTCTCAAATGAAAATCATCACTAAAGAAGAATTTTCCAGGGCGACCAAACTCAATAAAGTTTATATGCCCGGCTTGGCTTCAATCTTAATGGAAGTCATGAAAATCAATGAGGTAAATAAGGTATTTCAGAAAGCCGAGCATCTTAGCGGGATAAGCTTCATTGATAAAATTCTTCAGGTTATTGGGATTAAGGTAGATTTTGACGAAAAAGAACTTAAAAATTTACCGCAAAACGGGGCGTTTATTGTAATTGCAAACCATCCATACGGAGGAATTGAAGGACTTATTTTATTGAAGATAATGTTTATGAAAAGGCCTGACTCTAAGCTTATGGCCAATTTTTTACTGAAAAAAATTCCAAACTTAAGTGAACACTTCATTGCTGTAAATCCATTCGAAACAATAGAACATACATCCAGCATCAGCGGAATAAAGCAAACCCTGGAAATGCTTCAATCTGGGACTCCAATCGGAATATTTCCGGCTGGCGAAGTTTCTACTTTCAAGGCCGATACCCAGCAAATTACCGACAGGTTATGGCATCCGGTGGTTGGTAAATTGATTGCCAAAGCTAATGTTCCGGTTGTTCCAATTTATTTCCATGGCAACAACGGTTTATTATTTAATCTGCTTAGTTTTATACACCCGGCATTAAGAACTGCAAAGTTACCCTCAGAACTTTTTAATAAACGCGGGCACACCATTAGATTAAGAATCGGAAAAGCCATTCTACCCTCTGATCTGAAATATCAGCAAAACCCTTCAAAATTACTGGATTACCTACGGACAAAAACCTATGCTCTTGGTGCCGGACTTGAAAATCATCGAAATATATTTAATCCACGCAATATTTTCAAAGTAAAAAAAAGACCTCAGACAATTATTCAGGCAATTGATAGTCAGAAACTTGAAAAGGAAGTGGATGGCCTGGGAGAATTTAAAATCTGGACTGAAAAGAATTTTGAAGTTTATATTTCACCTTGCTCTGAATTACCAAATATTATCCAGGAAATTGGCCGTCTAAGGGAAATTACGTTCAGGGAAATTGGAGAAGGAACAAATAAATCGACCGATTTAGATGAATTTGATATTTATTATAACCATTTGTTTATTTGGGATAAGGAAAGCAAAATGATTGTAGGTGCCTATCGAATAGGAAAAGGAGATGAAATCTTCTATAGTTATGGGAAAAAAGGTTTCTATGTGAATGAGCTATTTAAGATCAGGGAAGAATTTTACCCCATCCTACGTCAAAGTCTTGAGTTAGGCAGGTCCTGGGTTCGGAAAGAATATCAACAAAAGCCACTTCCATTGTTCCTTCTCTGGAAAGGAATTCTCAAATACCTTATTGATAATCCACAATATCGCTACCTAATTGGGCCGGTAAGTATTAGTAACAACTTTTCCAGTCTTTCTAAATCACTCATTGTTGATTTTATCACAAAAAATCACTTTGATCATGATCTTGCAGAATATGTAAAACCAAGAAAAAAATTCAAACTTGATTATTCGAAAATCAACAAAGATCTTTTACTGGAATCAAATGAAACACTTAAAAATCTGGATAGCCTGATCTCTGAGATTGAAAGCTCTCATATGAAGGTTCCTGTATTGTTAAGGCAATATCTGGCCTTAAATGCAAAGCTTATTAGTTTCAATATTGATCCTAAATTCTCTGATTGCCTGGATGGTTTTTTAATAGTGGATATAAAGACAATACCGGTAGAAATGCTAGAAAAACTCAGTAAAAATTTCGATTAAGAAGAATAGTATATTAATTTAACATTATTTTTATGTAATTTTAATGTTAACTAATTAATAAATGAATTCTTCTCTGGCCAAAATATTCTGTACACTGGCGCTGCTCATACTCTTCGGAGTATCTTCAGCTAAGGCTGTTCAGGACAATTTCAGCTTTGAATTCTACGATGGAACTTTCAATTTCGAATTGGATCCAAGCTCAAATATTGATTTTTCAGATCCGCTTTCAGCGATTGCCATTCAGAATTTTTACGGGAAGTTAGATCAAAGCAAATATCAAACTGTTCTTAGCTCATTACTTGCTTATAAGGAAAAGCATCATTTAAATGACTGGATTTATTACCAGCTCATCCGTAAAACTGCCCAGCAGATAAGTCCCAAGGCCGAAAATTACCAAAGGTATACCTTGTATAAATGGTTTCTTTTAAGCAAATCAGGATATGATGCCAGACTTTCCATTGGTAACGACCGAATCATTTTTTATGTAAGAAACGAAGAAGATATTAACGATATTCCCTTCTTTAAGATTGATGGCAATAAATATATGTGTCTGAATTACCACGATTATGGCAAAATTGATTTTGAAAAAGACAAGGTATATCCAGTCAAATTAGATGTTCAGGAAGCCATAAACGCATTTTCCTACAAGGTGACCCGAATGCCGGATTTCAAGCCAGAATCTTATGATGAAAGAGTAATACAATTCAATTACCGCTCCAAGCCCTATCACTTTCAAGTTAAATTAAACCCCGAGGTTGAAAACATTTTTAAAAACTACCCAGGAGTTGATTTTGAATCTTATTTCAATATCCCATTAAGTCATGAAACGTATCATTCACTGATTCCGATATTGAAGAAAAATATTTCCGGTATGAATCAGAAAAAAGGGGTTGATTACCTGATGCGATTCACCAGATATGCATTTCTGTATCAGACTGATGAGAACAATTTTGGGAAAGAGAAAAGACTTTCGCCGGAGCAAACCTTATTTTCAAAATATAGTGATTGTGATGACCGCGCTGCACTGTTCTTTTATCTGGTCAAGGAAATTTATAACCTCCCTATGATTGCTTTGCTGTACCCAACGCATATTAGCATGGCTGTACAGTTTGATAAGGTACAAGGTAAATCAATTATCTATAAGGGTCAGAAGTATCTGGTTTGCGAACCCACACCTCAGGAGAAGGACTTACGAATCGGACAAATTGCCTCAAACCTTGAAGGCACGAATTACGAAGTGGTTTATCAGTATAATCCTTCGGGAAGAAAATAATCGGACAGAAAGTCTATAAACAAGAAATACCCGCCAAAGGCAGGTATTTCTCAATAGAATTTATATTTCTAAGATATTAATATCCGTTTGCTCCTTTTGGGAAATTGAAGCTTGTCCATCCTGCCATCCAGTTTGTTGTACCAAATGCACCGCGGTAAGTTGTACTGCTGAAGAATGAATTGGTAAGATCACCAGCAAATGCAGCTCCTGTTAATGCAGGTGAACCGGCAGCAGGAAGCATGTTAGGTGTTGTCAAGTTGAATGGATCTGTAATCATAGCATTTGCAGCAGCTGTAAGCGTAGTAGTTCCGTTTGATTCAGCCGCTGTTTTCACTGCAGCATCGGTTGCACCTACAACTGTTACTGATCCAATTCTGTAGGTTGAAGCATTTGCATGCAGTATATTATTTCTGAATTGAGAAGTTGGGGTTGTACCAACCAGACTGCTGTAAGTAGCATCAGACTCTAAAGATAAACCACCTTTCATCCAGCCAATCAATACTGAATTATTTAATACAAAATTAGTAGCTCTTCTGAAACGATTTGCAAAATTATGATTCTTTGAAGCTGTGTTATCCACGTTAGGACCGACAAACGTGAAGTTAGAAAGTACCGGACGGGTTGCAGGCGTTGCGTTTGTACCTGTAGCGTCATTATCACATTCTACTCCATTACCTGCGTCTCCTGCATCTATGAACGAAGGATCTCTTAGTGCAACACCAAATTGAATCCTTCCGGTATAACCAAAGTCAAAATCGAAATCATCATCTGCAGTTGCATAGGCAACTAAATACTTCAGATTCACAGTTCCTCCAAAAATCTCGAACGCATCATCATTACCGTAAACAATCTGAACATACTCGATAGTAGTTCCAGAACCAACACCACCTAAAGTCAAACCATTGATCTCAGAGTTAGGTTGAGCAGCAATACCTGCGAATTCAATACGAACATACTTCAAGGTACCTGAGTTATCATTATCAACAGTACCACC
>CAMCTU010000111.1 GCA_945878525.1 Sphingobacterium thalpophilum | reverse complement strand
TTGAAGCAGCCCAATTTATGGATGCCAATGAATGTAATACTATCATTCCTGCGGCGCGCGGTGCCGCAGGACAGACTATGGATGAAATTTTAGATAGTATTGATCATAGCCGGAAAGCTTTCAATAAAAATATAAAGGAAAAATTTCAGAGGGAGGGCGAGTTTTAAGCTGAAAGCATAAAGCTTAAAGCAAAAAGCTATACACTACCACTACCCTTAGATTAACTTGATTTCGATATAATATCTTGCTTGGCTAAGTTTAGACTGAAGTTTTTCTCACCTTTTAGAAAGCAGGGTCTGATTCTCTTCCCCCGTGTTCTGCCCTATTTTTTTGCGGGAGATTTAATTTTATCATGAGATTCGGTATTGCAAAAAAGATAGAGCTGCCACCCGGGTTTGTTTATCATGGCCTTTGGTTCTATTAACGGAAGTCCGTCGCGATGAAAAACAGCTCCGGGTAAAATAAACCTTGCCGGAAGAGTTAGCTTCCGGCAATATAGAACTCAGGTTAATCTCAACAGATTTCTCCACGCATCCAAATGTTTGAAAATGGAATAATACTACCCGTGTGTTCGAAATGACGGTAATTCACTGTCAACTGTCAACTATTTCCCTGCGGTTGGTGTTATCAACGACCATTTGATAGATGGTTCTTGGTACGGTGAGAACACCGACCAAAGGAAATATCCTGAGTACAGATTTCAAAAGCTTGACTCCCAAAGATAATATGTACCTGACAACTCATACCTAAGACAACCTACTTCAGACCTCAGAACTCATACTTCAGACCTCATACTTCAGAACTCATACTTCAGAACTCATACTTCAGACTTCAAGACTTCCTACCACCTACCTCATTCCCTCCAGCCCTAATTCACCCTTATCACCCCCTTCATAATCCGCCAATGCCCGGGAAAAGTGCAGATAAAAGGGTATTCCCCGGGTTTACCTGGTACTGTAAAATCAAGTCTATATGAACTTCCTGTTGCTACAAGTGGAGTTGAAAAAAGCACCTCAGGAATCGCAGGAACAAAATTCTTCGCATAAGCATCTTTCCGGCTAGCCATAGCATCTGCTGCTTTTCCAACAGTTTCAGTTGTGCCGGGCTTTATGATTACCACGTTGTGTGGCATCTCATCCGGATTTTTAAAAACTATTGAAACTAAACTGCCGGCTTTGATATTGATCACAAGCTTATCATAGGCCATTTTGCCGCTGATTGTTGATAATTGAATGAGGGTTCTTCCCTTAATTTCTGTTCCTTCTGAACCTGTTGCTGCTGTTTCCGCAAGAATTGTTTTCCTGAAATCCGAAATCGCCTTAACATCCGAAAAATCATCATAAAATTTGTCTGACAAAGGTTTTCTTGTGTAAATGCCCGCATCAGGATCCTTTTTAAAATAGCCTGGCATGGTTAACACTTCTGCTGAAGAAAGCGGTTGAAGCAGTAATTTTACCTTATCTGGCTCGTTTGCTAAAAAGTTTTTGTCTTTCTTAAACTTCTCCATCCAAATGGGTTGAAGATGTTTAAAGCTCTCCCTTAAAGCATAAACGATATAATCATCCATTGGCATTTCAGATGCCGAAAGTAAAGCCATCAGGCTAGCCTCATTCTTGTAGTGACTTAGGGAAACGATAGCTTCCAAACGTACTCGCAGAGAGGAATCTTTAGACATAGCAATAAGTCTAGTCTGGGAGTTCTTAAGTTCATCCCTCCAGTAAAATAGAACTCTGGTCGCTGCAGCCCTGATGTTGGAATCTCTCGCCTTTAACAGCTTATTTAAAAGAATTTCATTAGTTTGATGTAATCTCTGGTACATCCACAAAGCTTCCAATTGAAATTGCTCATAATTCTCATCCGCGCTATTTAGTTTTTGAATCCAATTGGGCAAAGCTGCTAAAACGTCCTTATCAGAAAACTCTGTCAATTGAATTCTAGCCCGGTACCTGGTTCTGTCTTCGTATTCCTTTAACTGATCCAGCAGTTGATCAATCTTTAGTCGGCTCATGTCTACCGGCTTCAGTAATGCTTTACCGGTATAAGTTATCCGCCAGATCCGGCCATGGGTTTTATCCCGGTCGGGATCACGCAAGGCCCTTTCTCCATGATTGATGACCAGGTTGAACCAGTCGGCTAAATAAAGGGCTCCATCCGGACCGAACTGTAGATCTACCGGACGGAATTGAGGATCTATAGATTGCAGAATCGGTTCCTGCTCTTTACCAATCAAACCACTACCCGATTCAGACAAAGAATGATTCGTGATTCCTTGAAATCCCAGAAAGGTATTAAAAAGCACATTACCCTGATATTTATCCGGAAAGTTTCTACTTGAAACAATTTCCAGTCCGCAGGTTTTGGGTTTAATCTTCAGCGTTAACATATCTATCATTTCAACATGCTTTACGGGATAATCAGTCGCGACTGTAAGCGGCGGAGCAAAATAATTCATTCCTGTTGAGGTATCCCCAATCAGATGTGTGCCATTTCGTGTGAAGACATTTCCCCATGGGTTGGCATAAGGATAGGAAACATAGGGTTCCAGTTTCATTGCGATGGGATCGTATCGCCAGGTTTCACCATAAGCGGATCGTTGCGGACCATAAGGCGTTTCTACCTGGGTATGTAAAAACGTACCCATGTGCATATACAATGCACCATCCTGTCCCCAGGTAAGTGCCGAAATTGAATGATGAACATCCTCTGTGCCAAAACCATGAAGAATAATTTCTCTAACATCAGCTTTCCCATCACCATTGGTATCTTTTAGGAACATCAGGTTTGGCGGTTGCGAAACATACACTCCACCATTACCCAATTCAAATCCCAGAGGCATGTAAAGACTGTCGGCAAATACGGTATGCTTGTCTGCCTTTCCATCATTATTGGTATCCTCAAGAATGATAATTTTATCATTTGGCGGACTACCAGGGTAGTACTGCAAATAGGATGGAAGAGTTGATACCCATAAACGTCCTTTAGGATCGAAAGTAATCTTGACCGGCTTTTCAATAGGAAAGTCCTTTTCAGAAGCAAAAAGCTCCACTTTAAAACCTTCCTTCACCACGAATTGTTCCTCCGATGGTGCATTCTGAGGTTGATTAACGGTTATTTCCTGCTTATCATTAATTAAATGCCTGACTTTCTTTGTATCAATACCAGAACTATTTTTAGTACCTGTCCAGACCATACTATCAAGGCTTAAAACCAGCTGATCCAGTTTCAATAATTCAGTAGGAAAAGAAATTGGTCCGCCGGCAGGTTGTACCCAGGGTTCTTTCCTGCTTCCATTAATATACTCTGCATTTACCGCTCTAAATTTGTAAAAGAATTGTTGATTTTTATGATCTATTGCCCACTTTAATTGCCTAAAATCAGGTTCATCTTTCCACTCTGCAAATTTGAAATTTAACTTCTTAGCCATCATTTCACTAATTGCTTTATAGCCTTTATCATTCAGGTGGATCCCATTAATTGTGATGGAATCGGCAGCATTTGCTAAATCACGGCTGGGTTTGTAGAGGTCAATGAATGGGATTCCAAGTTGTTTTGCAACTTCGGCCATTCCAGAGGTATACAATTCCAGATTGGCATTATGCTCGTTAGGATCGGGCAAATTACCCCCCAGCTTTTCATGCGCAATTGGGGAAACCAAGATAATTTCAGGCGCTGAAGTAGAATTGTATTTCTGTTGCTTGAGATGCAGAAGAAATCCAGAAAGGCGGTGTTTGAAATTTGCAAGACTATCAGGACCCTTAAAAGCCTCATTCAAGCCGAAACATGCAAAAATAATATCTGCCTTTTGGAGTGTCAGATGCTCATCCAACGTGCCAAAATTGTAGGGCCTTGGTTGCAGTCCGACTTCATCGGCACTCCAGCCCATATTCCGAACGGTCAGGTTTAAATCCGGGAAGCTCTTGTAAAGAAGGGGCTCGAAATAATTAAAATTTTGAAGGCGCTCAGCAAATGTATTTCCCAGAATCACAATTCTCTGACCCTTTTTGGGCTGAAAATCGATTTTCTTATCGCTGCAAGCCGTAACTAGAGTGCTCGCTAAAAGAGGTAAAATTATAAATAGCAGGATTCTGTTATGTTTCATAATTTATAAGTTGATCAAATATTTTTATTTTTTCCTGTTTTAAAATTCGAGCCAAATCAAATGTTTATATACGCTTCAGGCATTTTTAATTTTCATATTATCTCTCGCAAAGACGCCAAGACGCTAAAATTTTCAAATAATTATGACGATTAGTTTCTGAGTCACGCAACTGCGTCTCTGCGTCTTTGCGAGACCATTTTCAAAATATAAACTTTGACACTTCTATAATTTATTCTCATAGAAAATCTCTCAAAAGATAGTATCTATTGAATCAAATCCCTATCCCTCATCCAATTAACAGTCCTCCCGAACCATTCCTCAAAAACAGGCTTTTTCAAAAACCCATGTTCCCCTTCCGAATAAATATGTAGTTCTGCATTAACCTTATTCTTACGTAATGCATGATAGAACCTGAAACTATTTTCAGGAAGAACGACAGTATCATCTGCTGTATGCACCAGAAAAGTTTGCGGACTTGCTTGGTTGATATGAAGTTCATTCGAGAAAAAATTGATCTTTTCAACCGAAGGAGTCTTTCCTAAAAGATTATTCCGGCTACCGATATGACCAATCTCCTCCAAAAAGCTGATAACAGGATTAACAAGCACCATAAAATCGGGTCTGAGGTCTGTTTTTTCAGGATTTTCAATAATTCGGGCATCATAATGAGTACCCGCGCTTGAAGCGAGGTGTCCACCAGCGGAGAAACCCATGATTCCTATTTTTTTAAGATCAATATTCCATTTGCCTGCATTCTGACGCACTGTTTTTAAAGCTTGCAAGGCATCCTGCAAAGGTCCGATTGATTTATCTTCCATAATCCGGTCATCCGGAAGACGATATTTAAGCACAAAAGCGGTGACTCCCAGTTTTGCAAAGGCCCGGGCCACATCACTGCCTTCACGTTTAGTGAGTAAACCGCCATATCCCCCACCCGGACAAATAATGACTGCCGAACCCTTAGATTGATTTTTTGGTGGTAGAAAGATGGATAAGGTTGGAACAGACACGTTCCTTGTCACGGTATCTACTAAAGCATTTGCAGTTACCTGCTCTTCATTTATACTAATTTTCGAGTTCGGAATTTTACCGGAATAAAGCGGAATTACCTGCTGAGCGATTGAAAGCTGATTTGATGCGACCAGAATTAAAGTAAATATTAGAAAGTTTTTATAATTCATTACTGATCACATCATTGTAGCTGTTGATCAATTTTAATCAAATACATTGGATGAACAAAATATAATCTTCAAGGCAAGTTCATAGGTTTCAATATCCCAAAAATTCTAACTCAATTATTAGATTTTCGGTCACAATAAATAATATTTTACATAATACCCAAATGTTTTAGAGAGTCCTCTTCTGGGTCTTAAAGTTCAAAATCAGTTTCAATTTCTACCTCAAATTTCAATCAGAAAAAATATATTATATAAAGTCTATGGATTTAGTATATTTTAATTATAATTGCATCCTGAAATCATACTGCAGTTGCTGGATTAATGTAAAGAAGAAACAGATGAAAAAAACAGTACACATTCAAAGAACTACTCATTCAATTATTCCTACCTCTTCAAGCATTCACTTGAACCGATGTTGCTGCTGATCTTAAACATCCTTTCCAATTCTCTATTTAATCACTTTTTCAATATCATAAAACATCATAAAATGAAATATTTATCATATAAATTAAAATTTTTGCTTTTAGCTATTTTTCTTGTTCAAAATACATCCTCTTCTGCCCAGCAGGTAATTATTGGCTCCGTAAAAGACACTCAGGGTCAGCCATTGCCCGGCGCAACTATTGCTGTAAGAGGAACTACCATTTCCACAAAAGCCGATTCTGTGGGACAATTCAGACTTAACGTAAAACAGGAAGCACCATTCTTTATCAGAGCCACATTTATCGGATTCAAACCTCAGGATTTTCAGATACTAAAAATCGACAATACCCCCATTCAGCTCCAGCTGGTTGATGATGCATTACTCGAAGAAATAGTAGTTACTTCCAGACGCCGCTCAGAGGTCTTGCAAGATGTTCCGATCCCAATTTCTGTGGTAGGCAGGGCTCAGATTGAAGAATCCGGTTCTTTCAACGTAACAAGGATTAAAGAACTAATTCCATCAGTTCAGATGTATACCTCTAATCCAAGAAATACAGGTGTCAATATCCGTGGTATTGGTTCACCATTCGGTCTTACCAATGATGGCCTCGACCCGGGTGTGGGTTATTATGTCGATGGCGTTTATTTCGCCCGCCCGGCGGCTGCTACCCTTGACTTTATTGATATTGATCGGGTCGAGGTGTTACGTGGACCTCAGGGTACATTATTTGGCAAGAATACAAGCGCAGGTGCCTTTAATATCGTTACCCTGAAACCAAGCTTTACACCTAATTACCGTTTCGAAACCAGTTTTGGAAACTATGGATTTATCCAGGCCAAGGCTTCGGTTACCGGGCCTTTAAGCAAAAAGTTTGCCGCACGTCTCTCCTTTTCTGGCAGTCAGCGTAATGGCGTACTAGAGAATGTTCGTACGGGTAAATTCACAAATGATATAAACAACCTTGGCTTTCGGGGACAATTGTTGTTTAAACCTAATGACAATACGTTCATTACCTTAGCTGCCGATGCATCCGATCAGCAGCCGGATGGTTATGCACAGGTTGTGGCTGGTGTGGTAACAACCAAACGTCCAGCTTACCGGCAATTTGATGCGATCATAGCCGATCTTAACTATACACTCCCAAGCAGGAATGCATTCGATCGTAAGATTGATCATGATACTCCCTGGAATTCCGGCAATGAATTAGGCGGCGTCTCCTTGAATGCCGAAACAAAGATTGGTCCTGGAACTCTTACCTCCACTAATGCATGGCGCTACTGGAACTGGGATCCATCAAATGACCGCGACTTTACTGGCTTACAGGCATTGGCAAAATCTCAAAATCCTGCAGAGCATCGTAACTGGTCGCAGGAAGTGCGTTATGGCGGTCAGCTAACTGAAAAATTAAGCGGTGTTATAGGCTTATTTTACATTGATCAGGAAGTAAAAAGCAATGGAACTGAAGAATCCGGAACGGCACAATGGCGATTTTCTCAAAGTTCAACCAGCGCTCTATGGAGAACACCAGGTCTACTTGAAGGATATGGAATTTACACCAAATCTTCTATAAAATCTCAAAGTGCTGCAACATTTGCAAGTATTGACTGGGAAATCGCCAAAGGCTTTCACATATTGCCAGGCGTACGCTTTAATTACGACAATAAAGATGTTGACTATAAACGTGTGGCCAGAGGTGGCTTACAAACTACTGATGCCGCATTATTAGCGATTAAGAACGGAGTTTACAGTGATCAGTCTTACCTGGCCAGCGCTGAGGAACGGAATTTTACCTATTCGCTTACCGCATCTTACCGACCAAACAAACGTATAAATGCTTTTGCTACTTATTCAACAAGTTTCAAACCGGTTGGGGTAAATGTGGCTGGTTTACCTACAGTAAATGGAGTAGCAGCAACAGATCTGGCTGTCATTAAACCGGAAGATACTAAGCATTATGAACTTGGTTTAAAAAGCAATCCTGTTGATAATTTAACCTTAAATTTAACCTTCCACAATTCGGATATCAAAGACTATCAGACCAATGTTCAATCACCTCAATTGGGTGTAAACCGGGGTTATATAGCCAATGCCGAGCAGGTAAATGTTAGGGGTGCTGAACTTGACCTGAATTTAAAAGCCAGCAATTATTTTTCTTTTTACGGTGCGGCAACCTATACCGAGGCAACATATATCCGCTTCACAAATGCCCCTCTCCCACTTGAAGAAACGGGTTTAACCGTAAATAATGTTCAGGTAGCATTTAAGGATATTTCAGGAGGCGATCTTCCGGGAGTCTCCAAATGGGCAGGATCATTGGGAGGTGAATATGCCAGTCCGGCAAAATTCTTTAATAAAGAAGCAAAATTCTTTACTGCAGTAGATACTTATTACCGTTCATCCTTCTCATCAAGTCCCTCTCCTTCTGCTTTTCTCAATATAGATGGTTATACACTTGTCAATGGAAGAATTGGTTATAATATAAAGCCAACAAAGGTTTCTCTGCTTATATATGGGGGCGCAATTTGATAGATACGGACTATTTTGAGCAATTATTGCCTGCAGGTGGTAATGCAGGGCATTATGCAGGGGTATTGGGTGACCCAAGAACTTACGGACTTACCTTAAGATTTGCATTGCAATAGTTTAAAAACTTTCAAATCAATTCAGATGAAGTCAATGTTCCTTCTATTGGGCTAAAGCACAATTTAACGCTTCATCACCACTTATAGAATATAGGACTGGAATAACAAACAGCTAAACTTTATTTAACACTAATTTTTAGAAGTCAATATATAGAGAGTAAATCTATTTGAAAAGTGCCAAAGGAAATAGGATTAATTTTTTGATATTCTTAACATTTAAATTGTTTGAATCTTACTTTGGTTTCGTTTGAGGAAGAGCAAAGCGATGACTGCACTTAATAATAATGTGATACCAAGTGTCGAAAAGAACCTCAGGACATGACCTGCTAAAGTTATTGCAGTATTTACGTTTTCGAAGAGGATAATATAAAAATACAGCATGTAGGTCATCAACATAATAGTTAAAACTAAGGACAGAAATGCTTTTAAATAAGTGATTTCCATTTGCTTTTTAACTTTTAATACTAGCACTGTCAGGATTACTACGACTGGATAGACGGATAATATCCACCAAACTTTGATCGGTAAAATGGTAATGAGAATTTGAAGTAAACCACCGATTATTCCAAAGAATAACACTGTGGGCATAATCTGTTTAAGATTGATTTGTTGTAAGTTCATTGGATTAAGTATTAAAATTTAATTTAAAGATACTCTTTTTGTTGAAAATTACCTTTGTCGATCCCTTTTTTAAAATGCTTAAAACTTTAATACTTCTTTAAAATAATAAGCTATTTTTATGTAAACATAAATACAAGATACATCTACTTAAATCGCAGAAGTTTCCAAACTATAAATAATAAGATACCAAATGAAAAGATACACATTATTTTTTATTGCACTGTTTGTACTGGGCAATAGTTCAAAGGCTCAACAAAACCAGGCTGTACAATCAACAAAACCCTACGGCATTATCATTAAAGGCGGGCATGTCATTGACCCCAAAAACAATATCGACGAGGTCATGGATATTGCAATTACTTCGCCTCAGGGAAATCAAACAGCGAGAACAAGCGTTCCTGCGATAGAAGGAAAAATTGCTCTGGTAGCCAAAAATATTGATGCAAATCTGGGTTTAAAAGTAATTAATGCGAAAGGCATGTATGTAACTCCGGGCCTCATTGACCTGCACGTGCATGTGTTTTCCGGAACTAATTTAAAACAGGAGTACATGAACGGCCCTAGTTCAGTTTGGCCGGATGGTTTCACATTCCGTACGGGTGTTACAACAGTAGGTGATGCCGGTAGTTCGGGATGGCGCAGTTTTCCTGAATTCAAGAATAACATAATTGACAGATCACAAACAAGGGTTCTTGCTTTTCTGAATATTATAGGTGACGGAATGGGTCAGTATCAGCAGAACGTAAATGATTTGGATCC
>CAMCTU010000110.1 GCA_945878525.1 Sphingobacterium thalpophilum | reverse complement strand
ATCTTTTATTTTTGACATGGTATATTAAAATTAAGGGGATAAACGTGTATTCAGGAGGTAAAAATATCAAAAGAAATGGTTTCAGAACTGCTAATGTCCTGTTAAAACTTTTTACTTCGACCCCTAAGGGGTCGTATGTTTATAGAAACAGCCATATATTCCTATTTTTCGACCCTGAAGGGGTCGGATGTGACAATTTCAAATACCTTCGACCCCTTCGGGGTCGGGATTTCCGTGTTAGGAAATTCTATAAACATTTGACCCCTTCAGGATCACTAGAACAATTGCAATCAGGATTACAGTCATTAGGCTTGAAAAAACTATAAATCAAAATTACTCTTTCGGAATCAAGCTAATCGGTCTTTGAAGATGGAACTTTCTTTTGAAAATTGACCAAAAACCATTCATTGAAATACATAAAAACATATTTTCTTAAAAAAATAAATTTTAAACGGACACTAATGGTTTCAGAATTGCTTTTTGATTGCCTCGAACACATCCAGGTTTGAGTCTACTCCTTTAATCCAGTTTATTCCCACCGTTCGGATAATTTGTTTTAAGTTTTCATCCTGTATATAATTAACAGGCGACTTCCCATCCATACGGGCAAGCAGCATCAATCCAAGGTGGGGAAGCAGATTATCGAACTTACCCTTATAATCTGTAAAGAAAATACTGATCAGTTTCAATAATTGTTCAGGATTATTCAAATGCCAGGCTTTTAACATGAGATGACCCAAACAGTATGCAAGGTCAAATACCGGATTACCCCAGTGCGCAACTTCATAATCGATTAAAACTATTTTTCCACTCTTTTCAACGAGCATATTCTTAGGAGAGAAATCTCCATGAACCAAACAAGTCTTTTGCTCTGTTAACTCCTTAATTAAGCCATTAATATCATCCGAAAGCTCTGGATATTTGGGGATTAAAAAACGATGGAAGGGATCAATTCTGAGCTGATTAAAATACTTCTGATCACTAAAACCTGCCTTTACTTTTTCATCCATTCTATGACTTTGGATGTGGATCTGATTTAGGATATCGACAGCACTTCTGGCAGAATCAGCATTGAAAATCCCACTCATTAGACATTCCTTCCAAGTCTCAGCCCCCTCTTCTGCACAGGTCATCAGGTAGATGTGATTGACATAATCAACATGCAAAATTTTAGGAATATTACATTCAGGAATAACCAATTCCAGCTGTTTCATTACCTCATGTTCGCGATGAATTCGCTCAACATCCGAGAACCAATCTGCCTTAACATCCAGTTTTTCGAGCGCTTGTTTGATCACCCAACGATTGGCATTAACAGTGACCTTCCAAACCCTGCAAGAGACCCCACCGGATAAATGCTCAACCTTGGCATGATCATTAAATTGTATTAGCCCTTCTAGTTTAAGATATTCGATTACCTCTTCCTTACAATCCAGTATCATGTTAAAATATGGGCTAACCCTCTAAAATTTCAAAATTGATTAAGCAGATTCTACCAGTAAATACCATACAAGGCTACTATTATCCCGATTATGAATAATGCCCCAACTGCAAATCCCGGTGTTGTACGGAACATGCTGTTATCCACTTTCAAAGCATTTGGAATAATTCCATTTCTGTTTTCATAAATACTGATCATATACATAACCAGCATACAAATAATGAAAACAAATCCCATACGGTCTATGAATGGAATTTCATAAACACCTTCTGCATTGGCAACCGAAAATCCTGTAGAATACAGGAATTGCAGATCCACGAAACCAGGCATAAACTTAAAAATAATTGATAATATAAAGCCGCCAATAGTTGCAAATAAGGCCGCATTAGAGGTAGCCTTTTTCCAGAAAAATCCGAGTAGGAACATGGCCAGAATTCCGGGAGAAACAAAACCCGTGTATTCCTGAATGTACTGAAAACCACCCTTTTTATCAATACCGAGATATGGAGCAATAACTACAGCCATAATCATGGAGATTACAATAACCCAGCGACCAACTTCAACTTGCTTTTTCTCATCAGCTACCGGGTTTAATACCTTTTTATATATATCGAGTGTAAAAATGGTGGCAATACTATTGGCTTTACCAGCCAGAGAAGCCACTACAGCGGCTGTAAGTGCAGCAAAAGCCAGGCCCTTTAATCCTACAGGTAATAAATTCAATAAAACAGGATATGCCCGGTCAGCCATAACCTCTCCATTAAGCATCATTTCTTCCCTAAATACATTCTCTTTAAACAAAACATAGGCTGCAATTCCTGGCAGAACAACAATTACAGGCATTAATAACTTCAGAAAGGCTGCAAATAGAATTCCACTTCTGGCTGTTTGAAGATCCGCGCCTAAAGCTCTTTGAGTGATGTATTGGTTACAGCCCCAATAATTCAGGTTAACAATCCACATCCCTCCAACAAGAACTGCAAGTCCGGGTAAGTCAATAAAGTAAGGGTCATCTTTCTTAAAGATCATCTGAAAATGATCTGCAGAATTTTTTGTTAATAAATTGAAGCCATTGATTGGCCCCTCTGATCCAAAATGCTGAGCTACCATATCCAGGGCAAGGTAGGTAGTTACCAAGCCCCCCAAAACAAGAAACACCACCTGGATCACATCGGTATAACCTATAACATTCATACCACCAAGGGTAATAACAATCGCGAACATGGCGAGTCCGACCATGCACACAGCAAAATCAAGACCTGAGATGCTGCTTATTGCCAATGCTCCCAGAAAAAGTATGGAAGTTAAGTTGACAACCACATATAACAGAAGCCAGAAAACCGCCATAATCATTGCAACAGTCTCATTATATCTTGTTTTGAGAAACTGAGGCATGGTATAAATTTTATTCTTGAGATAGATCGGGATAAAAAATACTGCCACCACAAGGAGGGTGATTGCTGCAAGCCATTCATAGGCCGCAATGGCTAGCCCCATGGTAAAGCCTGAGCCACTCATTCCAATAAATTGCTCTGCAGATATATTTGAGGCGATTAATGATGCTCCAATTGCCCACCAGGTTAGAGAATCCTTAGCGAGGAAATAATCCTTTGAGTCTTCATGTTTCTTTCGCTTGTACACGTACCATCCATACGTACTAATAATAATAAAATAAATAAAGAATACTATATAGTCTGGTGTTTGCATACTCTTAACAGATTGATTAAATAAACCTATTAAAAATTTTGGAATTATTTATCTCACATGACTGGTATAAAAATTTAAAATCTAACCAAAAAAACATTCAGAAGGGGATTTCAAATTAAGAATTGCTGAAAGCATTTTGTGAAAATTACGATTAGCATGATAACATTCGTTGGTTTGTATAAGGTTTTGACAACTAATACAATTTTAAATTAAACGAAACTTAGGCTGTTAAAAATTTAAAAAAGGAATAAATAATTGTTGACATTAATAATTAAAATACTGTAAATCAAAGTTTTAAAAGTTGTAACCTTTTTAATAAAAGAAACGTATAAAAAATAAAACTTAAAAAAAATTATGAAAACAAAAATTTACAAACACTTAAAATTCAGCCTATTTATTCTATTATTCATTTCCTGTAAGGAACAAGAATCCCAGCTAATAAATCATAATGGAATGATTAGTTTCGTTGCGCCAAAAATAAAATCAAATAATAAAATTACTGATAAAAAGATTTTAGATAGTACATCTAAATTTTTAGTAAATAATCCAATTAACAGTGAGCTAAAAGCAGACAAAAAAACGGCTGTAAATCCATTATCTATAGATGGAGAAAGCGAGACACCAATGATCGTTACTAATCAAAATAAACCTTCAAGTACAATCGTTGTGAATTTAGGAACTTTTGATTGAGCACAGCATCAGCTGCATCAGGTTTATTTTATATGGCTTGGGGAGGATATTACGCTGCTTCAATTGCTGTACTTTGCGCTGGAACAGCATATTATCACTTACAATAAATAAATTAAAGCTATGGGTCGCTGTTGTACAGTTTTAGCGGAGCGTCCGGATTCTAAAATGATGAGGAGTCTTCAGACTCCTCCATTGAAAAACAGGATTTTTATAACATTTATAGGCAAAAAACTAAGTTTGATCTAAACAGGGCAAAAGGAATTTTCGAAATTTAGCCGTATTATAGTATTTTAATGCTTTATTAATTAAAAATATGCGAATTCTTAAATTGAGATCCACCTACCTGGCAGCTTTTCTATTATTCAGTCAGTGCGGACTTGCACAAAACAACAAAGGCAGAATTGATTTCGAGACCTATAATCCTCCTTCATCGCTAGTTGTACCTGAGCATGTTATAACAAAAGCTAAATTCCCATTTATAGATGTGCATAACCACCAGGGGAATATGCCCAATCAAAATATCAAAGCATTGCTTTCAGAAATGGATAAGTTGAACATGAGAACCATGGTCAACTTGAGTGGGCGTAGCGGAGATTTTCTTGCTCTATCCGTAAAAAATGCAAAATCTTCCCAGCCTGGGCGTTTAATCGTTTTTGCAAATCCTACATTTTCAGGAATTGGTGAAAGTGACTATGGAGTTAAAGCTGCACAAGAGATCGAAGAGGCTGTAAAAGCAGGTGCGCAAGGTCTCAAAATATTTAAGAGCCTTGGATTTTCAGTCAAAGACAACAAAGGTTCCATCGTGGCGGTGAATGATCCAAGGCTTAAACCAATCTGGGGAAAATGTGCGCAGCTGGGAATACCCGTTCTGATCCATTCCGCAGATCCAAAGCAATTCTGGGATGAACCAAATGAACAAAATGAGCGCTGGCTGGAGCTTTTAACCCAACCTGGCAGGAACAGAAGTACATCAGATGGCTTTTCTTGGGAAGAATTAATTAAACAACAACATAACCTGATTAAAAATAATCCACAGACTAAATTCATTATTGCCCATTTCGGATGGTATGCAAATAACTTAGATTTTCTGGGCACCCTGCTTGATCAGTATCCAAACATGAACGTTGAATTTGGTGCGGTTATAGCTGAACTGGGAAGGCAACCGCGTCGCGCAAAGCAGTTCTTTGAAAAATATCAGGATCGGATTCTCTTCGGAAAAGATAGCTGGGTTCCTTCAGAATATACCACCTATTTCAGAGTACTTGAAACAGAAGATGAATATTTTCCTTACCATAAAAAATACCATGCCTATTGGAAAATGTACGGTATGGGTCTGAGTGATGAGGTATTAAAAAAGATCTACTATAAAAACGCAATCCGTATAATTCCGGGGATTGATAAATCGCAGTTCCCGGATTAAAACTATAATTGTCTAAACAAATGAAAATTATACCCTAAAAGATCAAATTTCTAACTCATAATTATTCTCTTTTCTTTTTTCGCTTTTTTTTGTTGTTTTTATTTGTGCTCAAGCTTCCCTGCGGGAGGTTCCTGCAGCCCGCCCGGATGAACCCGTTCGGACGGGCAGAAAAGAAACATGCCGAGGAGGAACGACGAGACCATGAGTACCTAAAAAAACAATAGATAAAAACGAATAAATGCCGCCGCTGCACCTGATGCTATTAAAGTTAATGCTTTGGCTTGGACTGTGCCTTCCGCACCAGTCCCGATGGAAATCGGGACGGAAAAAATTTAACGGAGATTTTGTGCTTAGGCCAAAGCTTATGAACAGTCCTAGCAGTAAAAGTAAAAACACTGCAGTTTTCAAGTCAGTGAAAAAACAAAAATTGGTTCTTCATCAAAAGGGGACTTGCTTTTCATTTTACAATAAAAACATTATTAATTGCATACAAAAAGGCTTTATATCTCTAATTTTATTTTAAATGGACAACATTAGATAAATATTCTATGGCTTGATTGATTGGTTTTAAAAAAGAATTCAATGCCTGAGAAAGGCCTTGTACCAATCAATACTTTAAGTTAAGAAGTTCTTCTCTGCAATTTTATCCTTTGATAATTTCGGATTCCAATTCATGATGACTTTTCAGCATAGCGATAAACTTTGGATCAAGTTTAATTGAATTCGATCTGCAATACTGAATAATATCATTTCCCAGTCTGGTATTCGAATGATTAAAACGAACCTGCTTATTGATCTGAAGAAAGTCAATTTTATTTAGCCATTCAGATACTTTTTTTCCGGTTTTTTCAGGAATATAAACGGTGCAATCAGTAAAACTGACCCCTAATTCTGAATCCAGGTCATAAATTTTTTCATCCTTGTCTTCAACTTCTGGAACAAACTCAGAATTCGTAAATGATAAACGGCCTTTGAAAGGAGAAGTATCTTTGCTAATCCGACTGATTGAACAATTTTCAAATCTTAGGTTTGCAGTTCCCTTTCCCGCGTAAAGATCCATACTCCTGCAGCCTTCGAACTGGATATCAGGATACAATGCATCCGCACGTTTATTTGCGGAAGTATCATTCAGATAGAAATGTACATTATCCTTTATCGCAGTGATGGGTGAAGGAATGAGCTTTTCGAGATCAACATTCCGGATAAGAATTCGGCAGTTACTTTCCATCCTGACACCATCATAAGAACCCTCCTTCTGCATATAATACTTAGAACAGTCGTACAACTGGAATAAACGCAAGCCCTGCTTGCGCCCACGCACGCTGACATTGCTGATATCCATCTGCTGCGGAAAAAACAATTTTACTTTATCTGCATTCTTTAACCATTCTGAAGTTTTCATCAGCCAGCAAACAGCTTTGCTTTCTTCCTGCCCGGTAAAATCAACAACCATATCCTCCACACTGAGTGTCCGGCCATATCCAATGGGATATTTAAAATCAAAATCAGCAGTCATAAACTGCAAAACCGAAACTTGTGCTGCTCCGATTCGGGGAACGAGTCTGCAATTTTTTATACGGATATCCCCATCCCATTTAGCACCATAATCAGCTCTGAATGAGATAAATGCGTTAGTATTTACGAGTGTATTTTCAACGAAAAGATCTCCACCGCCCGTTAAAGTCAGTCCGCGTTGCCCTACCTTACTGTCCTTAATATAAAGATTCCAGCAATGGAAATGTACATCAACACGGTTAAGCATACAGTTCTCAATCCTGAAATTTTTGGTCAAATTGGTGCCAAACACACCCCAGTGAACCGGACTCCCTTCTGCCGTAATATTCCTGAACGTTACATTCATCCAGCGATTACCAGATATGCCATAAGTACCTTGTGGCACCATCGGAACACCCGGCCTGTCCTTTTCCCAGGGAATGAGTCTGATATTTTCAACCACAACATCATAAACCATTTTCAGGGAATAAAAACCACTCCGCTGAATTTTAGCGACGTCCTGTTTTCCAGGTTCAAGCCCAACCCATTGATTTGACACCAGTGTTCTGCTCCGCTCTATGCGAATTCCGTTCTCTACATAATTTCCTTCATTATCTCCGGAAAGGTAAAATGTACCACCACTGATCGTTAAATAACTATCACTGGCAGGATAAGCCATCAAACTGGTATAGTTCTTAAAGGTCCATGCTATCTCACCAACAATGCGTCCATGCTCTTCAACATAGAAAAGTTCTTCTCTTGCCCAACCTTTACTTATTCCGGTACTTTGATTCCTCAGCCCGATCATATCATTGGAATCGGCAACAATTACGAGGCAATTTTTATAAGGAGCGAGTTCGGGAATAACCTGAGCACCCGGCTTCAATTGACTGATCAAAGAATTTTTAGCACCCTCAGAGAGTTCAATTGGATATGGTGCAACATCAGTCAACACCTTAAAACGAGGTTCTTTACCATTGAATTTTTCATTGAAATGAAAAACACTTTTGCCCCAGTCCACATTCGTTTTAATTATAATTGCTGTAGTCTCTCTGAACCAATATTCCCCGCTTAAATTAATAACAGGAATACCGTGCTTGTTTGCATAATCATGAGCCGCCTTGATCTGCAAGCCATCATCATTCTTCTTGTCACCTACAACCCCGAATAACTTATAATTAACCTCTCTGATATTAATCAGGCAGGCGATCAGGTTTTTATTTAAACTGATAATTCCACCACCATCGGATACAAAATCAGAAGAAGATGTTTTGATGATATAGGTTCCATTACCTCCATCACCGATTTGATAATAGCCCCCTGTTTGCACGATATTACCTTCTTTTAGGCCACTACTCTCTTTCACTTCTGTCAAGCTAGAAAAAAACAGTATGCTTTCTCCTTCCTTGATCAGGGGTGTTGGATTAATATTTGCTGCCTGGATATCTGATGCAAGCAATCCAAGCCCTGTAATCCCAAAACTGCTCAGAACTTTACGTCTGCTTAATTTATTTGCCATAACAATAATTACAGGGTCTGATTAATCAGTAAGGTTATTCTTATAGGTTTCAGGAACCCAGAAAATATTGACTATAATACCAATCAAAATTAATGCAAGCGGATATGCAAGCCCTATAAATGGAGAAAATGCAAATCCTATCACAACGGAAGACTTGATCAATTCTGTGATCACAGGAGTTGATCCACCAATTGCGCCATTTCCAACGTTATAAACAAAACCCATACTCGTGTATCGAATATTTGTCGGGAACATCTCCATCAGAAAGGCCCCCATAGGTCCGTATACCATGGTTCCAGAAATAGTCAGCATAAATACCAGTCCGATGAAAATAATAGTTGTTTGAGTATCTATGTATTGAATGGTATCCAGTCGTTGTGGATTTCCAAGCTCCAGGAATAAGTAAAACATGATTGGAATGACAAATAAGCCCAAAATCATTCCCGGGAGCATTACTTTTTTACGCCCAACACGATCGCTGATTGCCCCAAAAATCTGAAAGAATGGTCCGGCAAGAAGAATACCTGTAGCCATAATCAACAGCGCAGTAGTATCTTCCAATTTAACTGTACGTTGAAGGAAGAACAAGGTTATAATCTGGTTTACTTGCATGATCGCACTCTGAGCAGCATTACCTCCGAATACAGCAGCCAGAATCAACCCAATGTTCTTTTTAGTTTTAAAGGTTTCTTTAACAGGGGATTTGCTTGTCTTGCCTTCGCTTTTCAACTGAGCAAAAACCGGACTTTCATGCAGCTTACGACGGATGAAGTAACTCGCAATTACCAATATAGCACTAAAAAGAAAAGGAATTCTCCATCCAAATGAGTTGAAACTCTCATCAGTCATGATGCTTTTAATTGTAAATACCACTACAAGTCCGAGAATCAAAGCGATAGAAGAAGTGGTCTGAATAAACCCAGTGTAAAAACCACGTTTATGAGGAGGCGAGTGTTCTGCAACATAAATAACCGCACCTGAATACTCGCCACTAATTGCTAAACCCTGCATTAATCTGAGGATCAGGAAGAGAATCGGTGATGCCCAGCCTGCCTGTTCATAGGTAGGAATACAGCCAATCAGAAAAGTAGCGCCACCCATCAGCAAAAGGGAAACCAGAAAGGTGTGTTTACGTCCAATTTTATCTCCGAAATTTCCAAATAACAATGAGCCAAAAGGCCTAATTAAATAGGTGGTAGCAACAATCCCTAAGGTTTCGATGAAATTATTTCCACCGGCAGGGAATAGCTGCATTGATAAAATATTAGCCATAATCACAGCCAGTAAAAGATCGTACCATTCGATCAGTGTTCCTACTGAAGAGGCAACAATAACCAGTTTCAGGTTATTCTTTTTTTCTGGGCTGACATTAGCATCACTTACTAATTCGGGCGAGTTTGAAACAGTTGTCATCTATAATTTTTAAAACTTGATTGAATTCGGATTCAAATTAGAAATTTTTT
>CAMCTU010000109.1 GCA_945878525.1 Sphingobacterium thalpophilum | reverse complement strand
ATCCTGAATTGTAAAGGCTGCTCCTTCCATTGGTACTGCAAATTCCAAGTGGTGTGCGTAGGTTCACCGGGCTGACGTTCAAACTTTTCTCTGGTAAATACCGGCGACATCGCATATTGATGCAAGGTCCATTTCCCTTCCGCCCGCTTTTCGAGGTGGAATTCATTCTTAGGATTTTTAAGCTGCTCTTGCTGCTCTTTGCTGAATGCATTTCCATTACGGGCGCTTTCCCATTCACGGATCGCGTCAAGCAATTGATTGGTCTGACTGTTTTTTCTCAAAGCTACAGGTCGTGCAACCATCGCAAATCCGGCATTATATCCTGCGGCTCTCGAAAGCATCCATTCCATTTCCGAAAGGGTAGTATTTTCTGCCAAAAGATACCATCCCAGCATATGCGGCATAAAATTCCGGTCAAACAAACCTTGATTATCGATACGATACTGCTGCATGCTTTCTTTAAAGCCACCATACCAGGGCTCACCCCAATTATAGTATGATCCGATATGCCAGTAAAATGTTTTACTCAGACTGGTACCGATTATAAAATCGTGTTTTACCTGGTCATAAATATCTTTTGCAAATAGTTCCAGCGCAAAATCACCTTGTCCGGAGGCGAGAGCTCCTTCATGCCCATCCAGATCAAGATGGTCTACACCGGTCTCATTCATCAGATTGGCAATATTTGTCGCAATTTCTCTTTGCATATCAAGATTAGGAAAGAACACATTGTAAGAATGATCCAATAATTTCCCGACCTGGTCACCCGCCTGGTGGGCTGATCTTGTGGTGCCAAAAGCCCCACGCTGGCAATCTAGTAGCAAATAAGGGGCAGTACTGCTCACAGATTTGTAGCGTATCAATTCAGATCCGATTTTTACAGTATGCATATTATTTCCTTTTTCATCATTAAAATACTCAGGAGATATTACCTCGATAGTATTTTGATCAGCATCTACATTTCCGTTTAGCGTGGAAGTACCGGTGAAACTAAGTCGATTATCAGGCACAGGCGAAATATAAGGATCATTGGTATTAATGAAATTGGTCAGTGTATGCATCCCCAGAAATAACCCAGCTGCATGCGCTTTATCCACACAGTTTTTTAAACCATCCTTTCCATTGGGAAATTGCTCTGGATTTAAAACAAATTTACCCCAGCTTTTGAATGGCCCTTCATGATACAGGGAAACCAGTCCGGCTCGTTTGGTATACCCGATCATCTCATCAATATCTTTTTCTCCATAGGATGAGATCATATAAGATTTCCCATATAGATTTGATTTTTTAAACCAAACCCCATTTACTTTCGGGCGGGGCAGGTTTTCGGCGATTTCAATTTGCTCCAGCCTGTCGAAGGTTTGAGCTTCCTTACAAGAAAAAACGGCAATCTTACTTCCGACAACCGTTTCGCCTCTCAATGCTTTTACCGGCATATTTTTATAAAGGCCTCCCCAAGCATCCACAAATCGATCGCGATCCCGGTTAATGGAGTAGGCTTGCAATTTGCTGCCCCATTTTGCTGGAACTGCTACAATGCCTCTCGCCCAGGTGCTGCCTTCCAGACTGGGATAATCACCACCCAGTGTTTTAATGTTTAATGCCTGGATTCCAAGGGATATTTCGCCATCGCGAACTACGCCAATGATCTCGCCAATAGTTTTACTAATTGTGTTTGGAATCGGTCCCCAAATGATGGCATCGATTTTAATCGCAGGAACAGCCCTGATAATTTCCAGAACCAGATGAGTGTTTTTATTTTCAACCCGCACATCAATAGTTACACCTGCTTCTTTATACCCAAGTGTCATTTTCTTCTGGGTTTTATCATAGCTCATCGATGATGGTTGAAAGCGCGTGGACTTGCTTACCAATGTGATAAGCCCAGAAAGAGTGTCGGCAGAAAGATAATTTTTTCCGCTAGCTGAATTGGACAATTCTGTCAGAGATCCCTGTTTATTGAGGCTAATTTTCAGTTCGTCTGAGGTAAATGATACCTGGGCATTAGCGTATTGACTAAGGCAAAGCAGGTAGGCAAAAAGGATCAGATTTCTGACTACATTTAGTTTAGAAAAAATCATATATGAAATTTGGTTTGGCATTTTTTAAAAAATTAAATTAAGCTATTTTTCAGAAAGGAACTAATTCATAAATGAATCTTATTAACTTAATTTGTATTAGAATATCGCCTTTCAATTTTTAGCTTCAAGATGCAAAGAAGATTATTTTTAAAGACCTCCGGAATATTTGCTGCAGGTATGTATGCCTCAAGGGCAAGGGCTGTTGCCGGACCATTTTTGCCTGGGGAACTCGTGCACAATATCCCTATTGATAAAAAACTGGATCCACAATGGCTAAGATCATTGGTTCAGCGTGGATCGGTCAGTAGATATTTCAAGAGTAAAAATGAGCTTAAATACATTGGGATGCCTGTTGGCGGGATTAATACCGGCACAGTTTATTTAGGTGGTGATGGCCGTTTATGGTTATGGGATATTTTCAACTCGCAGCAGGAAGGGATTGATCCAAAAGCGGTTGATTGGGGTACTGAACTCCATGTTGGTAAGAAGGTCCGCTCTAGAGATGGATCAGCCTATGTTCAACCTGCCAGAGATATCCGTCCGCTGGAACAGGGCTTTGCCTTTAAAATTCAAATTGGAGGTAAAACCTATTTGAAGAAAATGATTGCTGAAGATTGGGATGAGATTGTGTTTGAAGCAACCTATCCAATGGCGACCATTCGCTATATTGCTAAAGATCTTCCTGTAGAAATTACTGCAAATGTATATTCTCCGTTCATCCCATTGGATGAAAAAAATTCCGGACTTCCGTGCACAGTCTATTCATTTTCAATAGTTAATAAGTCGGCAATGCCTCTAAGCCTTTCAATACTTGGATGGCTTGAAAATAAAGTTTCTATCAAATCAGCAGAACCCAATGCTATTCGTCTGAATGAAGTTATTACTAAGGGCAAACTAAAAACTGTTCAGGGGAGTATCAAACTAAATGGTTCATTACTTCAGTTACAGGAACCAGATTTCGGCACTTTGGCTATTGCCTCATTGAATGGATCTTCTAAAGCAATCACTGATCTTCAGTTTCCAATTAGTCTGGCCTCCTTTACCCAGCAGAATGATAAAGTTGCGGAGAAGACTAAAGACCAAACGCTTGTAGCTGCAGTTCAAAGCGATTATCAGATGAAACCTACTGCCAAGGTTGAAGCCAATTTTTCAATTGCTTGGCATTTCGCTAATTTAAAGTTGAATCAGGCGATTCAGGACAAAGGTCGTTATTATGCGAACTGGTTTGGTTCTGCTTCTGATGTTTTGACCTATATGCACCAGAATTTTTCATCCTTAAGCAGGGAAAGTCATCTATGGAAAAAAACCTGGTTTGATTCAAGCCTGCCATACTGGTTTTTGGAAAGAACCTTTTCAAATATTTCAACCATGGCAACCACAACGGCACATCGCTTCCGTTCGGGTCGATTTTATGCATGGGAGGGTGTAGGCTGCTGTGAGGGAACATGTACCCATGTTTGGCAATATGCACAGGCGGTAGGTCGGCTTTTTCCTGGAATTGAACGGGATACCCGTGAGCGTATTGATTTGGGATTATCACTGCAGGAAGACGGGATGATCTGGTATCGAGGTGAGGTAGTTAAAACTGCGGCAATAGACGGACAGGCTGGTACCATATTGCGCATTTACAGGGAGCACCAAATGAGTACGGACAAGCAGTTTTTAAACAGGAACTGGGAGAAGATTAAGATTGCAACGACATGGGTGATTGCTCAGGATAAAAATCAGGATGGAATGGAGGATACCCCGATTGAAAATACCCTGGATGCGGTTTGGGACGGGGAAATTGCCTGGCTTGTTGGATTATGCATTGCGGCAGTAAAAGCTGCAGGAGCCATGGCTGAGGAGATGAATGATACCCAGTTTAGAAAAGTATGTGAAGAATATGTGTTGAAGGGTAGCAGGAATATGGAAGAGAAACTCTTCAATGGCGAATACTTTATTCACAGACCTGATGAGATAAAAGGCCGAGAAAAACTGGGGTCTTACAATACCTGTCACATTGATCAGGTTTACGGACAAAGCTGGTTACATCAGGTAGCTCTGGGTCGGATTATTGACAAGGAAAAAACGCTTAAGGCACTTCGGTCTTTGTGGAAATATAATTTCACCCCGGATGTGGGTCCTTATATAAAAGAGCGAACAGGAGGCAGACCTTATGCGCTTGCAGGAGAAGGGGGTTTAGTGATGAATACCAATCCCAAAAATGAAGCAAGACCCTACGGAGATAAAATAACCTGGCAATTGGGCTATTTCCATGAATGTATGAGTGGATTTGAGCACCAGGTAGCATCTCACATGATGGCTGAAGGGATGATTGAAGAGGCCATGGTTATAACCCGCATGATTCATGACCGATATCATGCTGCCAAAAGAAACCCTTTCAATGAAATTGAATGTAGTGATCATTATGCAAGAGCAATGGCCAGCTATGGTTCATTCATTACCGCTTGCGGATACGAATATCATGGACCCAATGGTCATATGGCTTTCGATCCAAAATTGAATCCGGAAAAGTTTAAAGCTCCCTTCACTGCTGCTGCTGCCTGGGGTTCTTATGAACAGGAAAAGGATGCACAAAAACTAATGGCAAAACTCGAGGTTCATTACGGTGAATTAGTTCTGAATAGTTTTTCTGTGGTGACACAACATCAGGTTTCTAAGATTGAAGTAAAACTTGGTGATAAATCAATCCCGGCAGAGTTTTCTGCCGATGGGAACAGATGTAACATCAGATTTTCTTCTGAAATTAATTTGGACCCAGGGCAAGTTCTATCCGTTAAAGTTTAAGTTATGCTGGTACAAAATCACACTGTCGTTTCAATTCATTATACACTTAAAAATAGTGATGATGTTTTAATACAGGATACTACAGGCTATTCACCTGAAAGCTATTTACACGGGGCAGGGAATATTCTCGCCGGACTTGAAGAAGCTTTAACTGGTAAGCAACCTGGCGAGGCGCTGGAGGTAATAATGAGTTACTCCGAAGCGTTTGGACCTGTTCAAGAGGATCTTATTATTGAACTTAGTAACAAGGACATACCGGGAATTGATGACTTACAGTCCGGAGATTTTATCGGTTTGTCCGATGGTCGTGAAGGGGTCTTGGTTGAGAAACACGCCGATTTTTCAGTGCTAGATACCAATCATCCGCTGGCAGGTGAAGTGCTTGTTTATAATCTTAAAATTGTTGATGTCAGACCTGCAACATTGGAAGAAATTCAGGCCGGAACCCCAATGGCAGAGGTAAAGGCTTGTTCCGGACAGGAAGGTTGTTGCTGATTCAATTTTGGGAGATTTAATATTATTAGATTGTCTATTTGAATAGCTTACAAACAGTAAGTTCAATTTTTCATTAGAAATTTTATTTATGCAAGCAAGAATTGGCGTAAATAAAAATAAGCGATAAGAAAAAGCAGGGTATTATCCTGCAATACTTATCGCTTTAAATGTCTATAGCTCGGTATAGCTGATTTATTTGGATACCCTTGGTTTGCGGCTTATAATTGGTTTTTTGACAGGGCTACCAGTCATTGGCTGAATTGCTTTGTCGGAAGTAACTTTCACCGGTGCTTTGGCAACTGGAGTAGCTTTTGGCTGTTTTGAATCTATCTTAACTGTTAGTTTGGGTTTAACAGCCGTCTCTGATGTAGCAGAAGCCTGAACTTTAGATTCTTTAATTCCTATACTGCTTAATTTCTTGGTGATTTTTTTTGCAACCTTTCTGGAGCTCTTATTTATTAGTTTGTCAAGCTTTTTAGAATTTTTCGCAATCTGGCTAGTTGATTCTTTTAATTCTTTTATAAGGCCATTTTCAATAGTTTCCTGAAGTTTTTTTTTATCAGATTTAGCTTTGGATTTTTCCATCTCTTTGATTTTTGATCCAAATTTATGTTTCTAAATTGTTAATACAATATTATCATTATGTTAACAAAGCGAATCCGACTTAACATAGCATAGGATGCATCAGGCTTTTAAGTACTTTTTTCATTTTTTACTTGGTAAGAATTGGATCAGGAGTTTCTGTAATTTTTGTTGGCAGAACCCGGTTTAAAAGCCGTTCGATTTGAGGGATGAACGGTGCAAATAATATAACTCCGGCAGTATTGAACAGCATATGAGCATTTGCGATTTTTTGTTCAATAGCCGCGTTTCCTGAAATCTGTTCGATGAATGAAATAAACCAGGGGAATAGGATAAGTCCGATACTAATGGTGATCATATTAAATGAAAGATGAAAAATACCGGTTTTAACGGCTTGTCTATCAGACCTGATCGTAGCAAGTAAGGTGTCTGAACATGTTCCAAGCTCAGCTCCAAGCATAACGGCAATCCCTGCGGATACACTTATTAGCTCCTTTTTTGCTAATGTAATTGCCATACCTACGGTTGCTGACGAGGACTGAACGATCAGAGTTACCAGCGCGCCAATTGCAGATCCGCGTAAAGGGTTATCCAGAGTAGTCATCCATGCCAAAAAATCAGCATGTTCTTTCAAGGGTTCAACAGCGCGTTCCATTGTGTATAAACCAAAGAATAGGATTCCAAAGTACAAAATCACCCGGCCTGTTTGAGTAATCTTTTCGCTTTTAGCAAAAATGCTGAACACTAAGCCTATAAATAATGGAATAGGTGAATACTGACCAATATCCATGGCAATTAGTTGACTCGAAAAGGTAGTTCCTATATTGGCTCCCATGACAATACCAAGGGATTGCTTGAAAGTAAGAGCACGTGCATTTACCAAAACTATGGTCATGATAATTACGGCAGAGGATGAATCTAAGATAATGGTTATGATAGTTCCCGTTAAAATTGAGGTGAAAAGATTCCCTGTAAAATAATTAAGCCATTTGCTGGCTTTATCACCCATTAATCCTTTCAGCGTATCGGATAGATTAATTAAAGCGAATAAAAACAGGCCAAGACCTCCGAGCATCAATAGAAATATTTCCATGTATTCTTTTTTTTGACAATTTAATCTTCTTGTATTAATTGAATGTTAAGATGTTAATGGTCTTTTATGTATAGATACCTGATGTGGTTTGTGCCAGATTAATTATTTGAAGGTCTTGAATTTAGAATGCTTACAAAACTTAATTTTTGAAAGCGGTACACCATTAGTATTCAATGAAACCTCAAATTCGTCTGGAAATAAATTTTAGGTAAAGATTGTCTTGCGCTGGAGCTACTTGTCTTAAATGTTTTCTTTTGTATATTGTTTCTGATATTAAATCCTATTAAACAGCAATGAAAAGATATTTTGGACTGATAATTATTCTTTTTTTACTGAGTGCCTGCAAAGAACAGGCCGATCAGAAGGGAACATTTGCATATGATCTTGCATTTTTAAAAAAGCATCATAAGGACTTGGTTCTTTTGAAAGATCCTCACGGTGGGGCTCAGCTTATCGTTCTGCCTGCCTATCAGGGTCGCGTGATGACCAGCACGGCTGATGGCGAAAAGGGAATAAGCTTTGGCTGGATCAATTATGATCTGATAGCTGAGGGGAAGTTCTCTGAACAATTTACAGCACTGGGTGGTGAGGAGCGGTTTTGGCTTGGTCCGGAAGGTGGTCAGTTTTCCCTTTATTTTAAGAAGGGTGCAGATTTTACCTTTAATAATTGGATTGTTCCGAGACCAATAGATTCAGAACCTTTTAATCTGATTTCTACGACAGAAACTGAAGCTAAATTTGAAAAAGATATGCATCTCGAAAATTATAGCGGCACTATGTTTGATTTAAAAGTTAGCAGGATCATCTCATTACTTGATAAAAAGTCGCTAAATAAGCTTCTTGGGCTTCAACTAAGTTCAGATATTCGTTCTGTAGGATTTCAGTCTGAGAATATTCTTACCAATGTTGGTACTGAAACTTGGAATGAGCAAAAGGGTTTGCTCTCAGTTTGGATATTGAGTATGCTTAAATCTAATGACCAGACCAATGTGGTTATACCATACAAAAAAGGAGACAGCTTGAGTTTAGGAAAAATTGTAACCGATGACTATTTCGGTAAATTAGATACTGAGCGACTGAAGATTAAAGATGGCTACCTTTTGTTCAAGGCCGATGCCAAACAGCGAAGTAAAATTGGAGTATCACCCAAGCGGGCATTGCCGATAGCGGGTAGTTATGATGCTGCAAACAATGTACTTACGATTTCGCAATTTACTTTGCCTGAAGGGGTTACAAGCTATGTAAATTCTACCTGGAAGATTCAGGATGATCCCTTTGTAGGTGATGCGGTAAATGCCTATACAGACGGACCAATTGAAGGAAAACAGATGGGAAAGTTTTATGAGATAGAGAGCTCTTCGCCCGCTTTAAGTTTAGCACCAGGAGCCAATGCAACGCATATTCATCGCACAATACACCTGAGCGGATCTACAGAAAAGTTAAATGAAATAGCGTTGAAAGTATTTGGTCTCAGCTTAAATCAGTTAAAATTTTAGGATTTATTTCAGTATTGTCCGGTTAAAATGAAATTTCATATAAATTGGTCGTTTACATCGTACGAAGTGTGATTTTAAGAGTAAGTAAAATGCAAACCCAACTTTTGGTTTAGAATCTTTTTTTATGGTTTCACTGCCTTGAAATCTGCAAAATTTTACCTAAAGTAATAGGACTGTTCATAAGTTTTGGCCTAAGCACAAAATCCCCGTTGACGTTTTTTCCGTCCCGATTTCCATCGGGACTGGTGCGGTAGGCACAGTCCAAGCCAAAGCATTAACTTTAGTATCTACTTTTCTGCCCGTCCGAACCGGTTCATCCGGGCGGGCTGCAGGAACCTCTCGAAGGGAAGCTTGAGCACAAATAAAAAACAAAAAAAAGCGAAAAAAGTAGAGATAATAATTCTTAGTTAAGAATTTGATCTTTTATTTTCAATTTCCCAAGATACTATTGGATTCATTTCTGAATCTCAGTCTTAGACCATTTATGGCTTGCATCTAACTTGAAAGACCCCAGGTATTTCTGGTTCCAGCTATCTGGTGAAATCAACGAGAGAAATATACTATCATCAGTTTTGCTGTACAAATGGTAAACCTCTCCCATTACAGGAGTAAAATTATACTTTGCTGAGTACACTAATTCGTTTAGCTGCACTTCATTTACCAGTCTTTCATATTCTTCCTTTAGCTCATCGAATTTCGTTTTAAAATTCTTGTTAGCTAATTCTGCATTGGATTGTTTCCAGCCACCTACATTTTCGAGACTTATAGCAGGTGCACTAACATTGCTGCCATAGCTTAATCCCTTTTGATAATAACCACGTTCATTATCCCAAACTACCAGATCTGGTTTTTCTTCGTTTTCTACCATTTTAATTTTTGTGCAAGCTGATTGCAGGCCAGCATTTTTTTTCAAAAATAATTATTGAAATTGATTTTTTTTAGTTTGTAGAATAAAATGACTTGATTATTATTTAAAAGATTTGCTGACTTGAAGATTTTTCGATTTGTTGATTTGCCGATTTGCCCATGACAACCATTTATAAGTGGAAGGATGATACTCCCATCGACAAATGGACAAATTGAATAATAGAAAAATTATTGCTTCCAAATCCACTATATTTAAACTCCAAATTCTCAACATGAAAAAGCTAGTTTTTTTAATATTACTACCGATAAGTCTTTATGCTCAGGATCGTCCGTATGGTAAAATATGGGCAACACGTTCGCAGGTAATTGCTCAGCATGGTATGGCTGCCACATCTCATCCGCTTTCTACCCAGGCTGCACTTGACGTTTTAAAAGCGGGTGGAAATGCGATTGATGCGGCAATTGCTGCAAATGCAATGGAAGG
>CAMCTU010000108.1 GCA_945878525.1 Sphingobacterium thalpophilum | reverse complement strand
ATGCGATGGACGTAGGTTTCCGGTACATTCGGTAATTCATAATTGATCACATGCGAAAGCTCATCAATATCAATTCCTCTTGCTGCAATATCTGTTGCGATTAAAGCTTTGATTTGTCCGCTTTTGAAATTAGACAAAGCCTTTTGACGTGCATTCTGTGATTTATTTCCATGAATCGCTTCTGTTTTAATTCCAGCTTTAACAAGGTCTTTCGTGATCTTATCGGCACCATGCTTGGTCCGGGTAAAGATCAAAGCGGATTTGATGCTCTTATCATTCAGAAGGTGGATCAGCAATTTTTTCTTATCGCCCTTTTCTACGAAAAACAGGGATTGATCAATTGTATCAGCAGTGGTTGAAGGAGGAGTAACCTCCACTTTTTCAGGATTCACAAGGATAGTATTCGCCAGTTTTTGTATTTCCGGGGGCATTGTTGCGGAAAAAAACAAGGTTTGACGTTTTTGTGGAATCTTGGTGATGACCTTCTTTACATCATGGATAAATCCCATATCCAGCATGCGGTCTGCTTCATCAAGAACAAATATTTTGAGATAATGTAAATGAACAAACTTCTGATTGATGAGGTCTAATAACCTTCCCGGGGTTGCAATGAGGATGTCAATTCCCGATTTTAATGCGGATACCTGTGAGCCTTGCGAAACACCACCAAAGATGACAGCATGTTTCATACCAGTATGGCGGCCATAAGCGGCAAAGCTTTCGCCGATTTGAATGGCAAGTTCACGGGTTGGAGTTAAAATGAGGCATTTGATTGCTCTTGGCCCCTTATCATAAATCTTGCCACCTTCAAGGATTTGAATAATCGGAATAGCGAAAGCAGCAGTCTTACCTGTGCCTGTTTGAGCACATCCCAAAAGATCTTTACGTTCTAAAATGATTGGTATGGATTGTTCCTGAATTGGAGTGGGGGCATTATAACCTTCTGTTTTTAAAGCCTTTAAAATAGGCTCAATAATATTTAATTCTTCGAATAACATGTAATGATTTTACATTGCTGTTAAAAATACCAGCAATTTTTTAATTGGTGCAAAGGTACGGGTTTAAAATGATAATGTATATCTTCTGATAGTTGTGAGATTTAAGCCTTGTATGCATCCAGTGCATCCAGTATTATTCTGCAGGCCAGCTTTATCTCTTCCTCGGATATGATTAATGGCGGAGCAATACGCATTGCGGTATCGCAATGCAAAAACCAGTCGATGATTATTCCTTTATCAGCGCAATAATTACTTACGAATTCTACCTGTTCGAAAGAACTTAGCTGAATGCTTAGCATCAATCCTTTTCCCCTAATTTCTTTTATTTCGGAATGCTGAAGGTATTTTTTGAACAATGATTCTTTAATTGCAACGTCATTAACTAGGTTTTCTTCCAGTATCACTTCCAGATTTGCAAGTCCGGCGGCACAGCTCACCGGATGCCCACCAAAAGTGGTGATATGCCCAAGAATTGGGTTCTCTTTTAGCGCAGACATAATCTCATGGCTCGAAATAAATGCACCGATAGGCATTCCGCCACCCATGCCTTTAGCAAGCAAAAGAATATCAGGCTTAATGTTAAAGTTTTCAAAACCAAATAGTTTACCTGTACGACCGAAACCAGTTTGTATTTCATCCAAAATAAGCAGTGTGCCGGTCTGATCACATTTTTTGCGCAAAGCCTTCATGTATTCTAGATCAGGAACGCGAACACCCGCTTCTCCCTGAATTGTTTCGATAATTACGGCGGCATTACCTGCACTTATATGCTCAAGATCAGCAATTTTATTAAACTCAATAAATCGTATTTCTGGTAAGAGCGGACGGTAAGCTTGTTTATAATACTCATTTCCCATCACGCTCAGTGCTCCCTGGGTACTGCCATGGTAAGAATTTCGGCATGCAATAAGTGCTGATCTGCCTGTAAAGCGTTTTGCCAGTTTCATGGCACCTTCTGTGGCTTCGGCACCAGAGTTTACAAAATAGACTGAGCCAAGGGAATCAGGCAGAATGGAGCTTAGTTTTTCTGCAAACTTGACCTGTGGTGATTGTACATATTCCCCATAAACGGTGAGGTGAAGGTATTTATCAGCCTGGTTTTTTATTGCCTGTACAACTCTTGGATGGCGATGACCAATATTGCTAACTGCAAATCCGGAAACCAGATCCATATAGCTTTTCCCGGATTGGTCATAAAGGTACATGCCTTCGGCCCTTTCAATTTCAAGTAAACGGGGAAACGGGGATGTTTGAGCTGTATTTAACAGAAAAAGCTGACGCGGGCTAAGCATGATCAAAAATACATAAATAAAATGCAGGCGTTAATGTGCTGGAATAGAAAATTTCTTTTGATAATTAGTTACCTATGAACTTGGAATACTTAGGCATTTGGGTTGGCAGGGGGGAGGTTATGACTATTATTCCCTTCTCCGATGATTCAACTGCTTAATCAAATGCTCTCTGAACTCCCGCTCTGCATGGTACAGCAGCAAGACCTTCTCCGCGGGAATAGCTTTCAAATAAATTTTTTTATACTTTTTTTTCAGCTCAAGCATTTTGCTTTCATAGCTTAGGTCTAAATTGATCTTGTCATTTGGATCAAGATCAGTTTTTTGTCGGTCTTCCCTTCTCTTTCGCATTAGTTCCATCAATTCTTTTTGGTAATTATTGTATACCGGCCAGAATTTTTGGGCTTCTTCAGTTGTCAGATCAAGTTTTTTGGTAATGAAAGCTACTTTGATAGCTTCAATATGCTGGTAATGCTCCCGACGGTCCTGAGCAATTAATTCTGGTGACATAGTCAGGAACATGATTAAACCCAAAAGCACTTTCTTTACTAATCCTTTCATCTGTTTATATTTATTGACCTTTTTGGTCAGATGGAACCTTTAATGATTAAAATAAACATTCCTCTATGTATTTAACGTTTATTTTAATCATGTCGGATTCATAATGTTGTATTGTTAATATACTGTTCAATATCTTCTTCAGAAACGTCGTTTGATACCTGTTGTAGGCCATCTTCAGTAATATTATCTATCAGATATTGGGTATCGTTTACAGTGCTGTGAAACTGAAGGTAATTGATGATTTCCTGATCAGGAACTTTTGATAACTGCTGATTGAAGGTGTAGCTTGATGAATTAAAATAAAGGGATATTCCGATGACGAAAACAATGCTTGCAGCTGCAGAGTAACGTATCCATGATGGAAACATGTTTTTTAGCGTTGCAGTTGCTTTCTTCTCCTCAATTTTAAAATTAATGCGCTCAGCAAGGCTGGTAAAATAGGCATCGGTTACTTTAAACCCTTCGGAAGGAGCCAAATTCTGAATCGTATTTATGGCTAGACGATCTTCAATCCTGCCTGCTAGTTGATTAAAATAATTTTCAGGCAATTTAAACTCTTCTTCATTTTCAAACCGGGCATTTTCGAGTTTGGCCAGAGTATTCAGGTTTTCATTCAAAGATTCAAAATAAGCGGGAGGAACAGAAAAAGGGTTGTTCCTGCTAATTAAAGCAAGCGAAGGAGCCTCTTTTAACCAATCCTTATCTGAATTCATTGTTTTCATATTCTTTTGATGTACCCTGGATAAAAAGGTTTAATCTGAATTTAATAATATCTGTTCAATTTTTTTAACTGCAATATGAAAAGATGCTTTCAGGGCACCAACACTGGTACCCAGAATTTCAGACATCTCTTCGTATTTTAAATCATCAAAATATTTCATGTTAAACACAAGCCTTTGTTTTTCGGGCAGCGTTAATATAGCTTTTTGAAGTTTCATTTGAGCTTTATCGCCATCAAAATACGGACTATCAGCCAGTTTTTCAGCCAGATCCAGCCCGTTTGAATCATCCAAAGATACGCTGTTCCTTAATTTTTTGCGATTCAGAAATGTGATGCTTTCATTTGTGGCTATACGATAGATCCAGGTAAATAATTGTGAATCACTCCTGAAATTTGCCAGGTTCTTCCAAACCTTAATAAATACATCCTGCACAAGGTCATCCGTATCATCATGATCAATGACCAGTCTTCTGATATGCCAATATATCTTGTTCTGATATTTTTTCAGGAGCAGATTAAAGGACTCATGCCTGGTATTTTCCCTGGCAAATTTTTCTATGATTTCAGAATCCTCTACCTGCATATCTTTATTATTGCTTAGGATTCCCGGATTCAAGGTAATTTATTTGCGTTTCATTACCCTTTTCACAGCATTTATAATATCCTCGGTATCCAAACCATATTTTTTCATTAGTTGATCAGGAGTACCGCTTTCACCAAAACTATCGTCTACTGCAACATATTCCTGAGGAACCGGATTGTTTCTGGTTAAAACCTGCGCAATACTATCGCCTAAACCGCCGTAGCGATTGTGCTCTTCGGCAGTAACGACACAACCTGTCTTTGCAACTGATTTTAAGACTGCTTCTTCATCCAAAGGTTTAATGGTATGGATATTAATTATTTCTACATTGATTCCTTCTTCAGCAAGTTTTTCACCGGCCTCAATTGCCTTCCATACCAAATGTCCGGTAGCGAAAATACTTACGTCAGTTCCTTCATTAACCATCCATGCTTTTCCAATTTCGAATTTTTGATCCGGATCTGTAAAAACAGGTACAGTAGGTCTGCCAAATCTTAAATAAACCGGACCATGATGATCTGCAATCGCGATTGTTGCAGCTTTTGTCTGGTTATAATCGCAAGGATTGATAACTACCATTCCTGGTAGCATTTTCATCATGCCAATATCTTCCAGAATCTGATGAGTAGCACCATCTTCCCCGAGGGTAAGTCCGGCGTGTGAAGCACAAATTTTTACATTCTTATCTGAATAGGCAATTGACTGTCTAATCTGATCATATACACGACCGGTTGAGAAGTTAGCAAAGGTACCTGTGTAAGGAATTTTACCACCGATAGTTAAACCGGCTGCAATGCCCATCATGTTTGCTTCTGCAATTCCGATCTGAAAAAAGCGTTCAGGAAATTCTTTGATAAAAGCATCCATTTTTAAGGACCCAATTAAATCGGCACATAAAGCCACTACTTTATCGTTTTTCTTTCCAACTTCAAGTAAACCTGCTCCAAATCCTGAACGGGTATCTTTTTTCTCGGTGTATGTGTATTTCTTCATATAATAAAACAAAGGGCCTATAATTTATAAGGCTAAATTTTTTAATGTGTTTGATTAGGGATTCAAGTTTTGATCCCTTAATAATCGCCAAGGGTTTCTTCCAATTGTCCCAAAGCCAATGCGAGCTGATCATCATTAGGAGCAGATCCATGCCACTTATGAGTATGCATCATAAAATCAACTCCATTTCCCATCATGGTTTGCATCAGAATCATGATCGGCTTTCCTTTAAATGTTTTGCTGATCGCTAGATCAAGAACACTTACAACATCTGCCATATCATTTCCACTCATTTCAAGTACTTCCCATCCGAAAGCCTCCCATTTAGCCCTTAAATTTCCTAAAGATAAAATGACATCAGTTGGTCCGTCAATTTGCTGTCCGTTAACATCAATGGTAGAGATCAGATTGTCAATTTTATTATGGCTTGCATACATTGCTGCTTCCCAGGTTTGACCTTCCTGAAGTTCTCCATCGCCATGCAATGAAAATACAAGTCTGTTATCCTTATTTAACTTTTTAGCTATGGCTGCTCCAATTGCTACAGACATACCCTGACCCAAAGAGCCTGATGCAACCCTGATTCCAGGTAATTTTTCATGAGTTGTGGGATGACCCTGAAGTCTGGTATTTATCTTTCGGAAACTTGCCAATTCTGATATCTCAAAATATCCGGAACGAGCCAAAACACTATACCAAACCGGTGAAATATGGCCGTTTGAAAGAAAAAAGAGATCTTCATCCTTTCCATCCATCTCAAATGTTGTATTATGTTTTAACGTATGAAAATACAGTGCTACCAAATAATCTGTGCAACCCAATGAGCCTCCTGGATGTCCGGATTGGCAGGCATGAACCATTCTTAAAATATCACGTCGGACCTGCGAGGCAGTTTTTGTTAATTTATCAATATCTGGAGTCATAATTAGAAATTAATGGCCTTGCTAAAAAAGCCATGTACTTTGAATGGAACGTTTTATTAAAAAATTAGAAGATCTAGAGCATTTATAGTTAGATACTCCGGATTATTTTAGTAGATCAAGCACTTGTCCGGATGAATTTTTGGTATCAACTTTGTCAATAATCTTGCGAATATTGCCTTTCTTGTCGATAATAAAAGTCTTTCTTGCTACTCCCATATATTTTTTGCCGTACATGTTTTTTTCAACCCAAACACCATAAGCTTCAACAATCTTCTTATCTGTGTCTGCAATCAAAGGGAATGGCAGATTATATTTCGCAATAAACTTTTGATGCGATTTTTCATCATCGGTGCTTACACCCAAAACTTCAAATCCTTCATTCATAAGGGATTGATAATTGTCTCTGAAGCTGCATGCTTCTGCTGTGCAACCAGGGGTATCATCTTTAGGATAGAAATATAGGATGATGTCTTTTCCTGAAAAATCACTGAGATTAAGGATTTTTCCATTCTGGTCTTTTGCGTTGAAATCAGGTGCCTTTTGCCCTTCAGTTAGCTCAATCATTTTTTACTTGAATTTATAGGGATAAAATTAACAAAATAAATAATCTGAGGTGTATAATTATTGCTATCTGTAAAAAGTAGCTTTATAAGTATTCAGGTTATCCTTCATATCACTTACTGTTAATTCAAAGTCGTTCTTGCCCTTATCACTTGATTCCTCAAAACGATGCCACAAAGAGCCCGTCTTTGGCTCATATTCCATCAATACCCAGTTGCCGTTGATCATTGCATTGAAGGATTTTATTCCAGACAGATTATCAGAAATACGGAATAGAATTCTTGGAATGTTTACCATTGATGCTCCATCACTGAGATTTACAGGTACGATTCTTGGTGCCAGAGTATCAGTCATGATAAAAAAACTATCGAAATTGCGAATCTCAGTTTTCACATAGCCATTTTCAAAAATGCCTCCCTGTGTTTTTTTGAGAAGATTTACAATTAAAGCTTTGTTTTGAAGCTCAGATGGAAGGTTCTCGTCAGCTTTGATAGACAGCATAGCAGAACCATTTATTGGTGTGAGTCGGTTATGAATATGATGAATCGGTGAGTATCCGCCTGCAGGCCTGGCGGTGGTTTTATAGACAAAATTAAGATCGCTATAAAGAGTATTGACCGGAATAATCAGTTTCAGACCGGCAGTATCAAATTCATTAGAATGATCGAATTTGAATTTGGAACCTGCAATTTGTTTGGCTGGTTTTGAAGCCCCCGGACTATATTTTAATTTAAAATTTAATTCGCTCTGGTTTCCTGCAATATCCTTAATGATATATTGTGCATTTCTGATATTCTGATCATAAAAATTAAGAATCCCGTTATTAAGTACGTTCTTGTAAATCTTTAAGGTATTGCCGGGCTCTATAAAACTTTTCTGTATTCTTCTTCCTGTAGTAATCATTGCCGGATAATCTATATGGGAATTCACCGACCGGGAATCTTTAAATGAAAATCTTTCCCATGTTGACGAGTATATTGTTTGATCTTCGACCCGGAGTTCAATTGAATATGGACCATTACTATTTTCGGATGCTGAATTTTTATCTAAACATGCAATTCCAAGTCCTGATTCTCCACCAATTATCACAACTGTCTCCGGATTTAGACGATATTTACCTGCAGATCCAGTGACAGTATATGCCTGCCTGGGTGTATGTTCACTAAAAGGCTCGCCATTCAAATGATAAAGATACAAGCCCGTAATTGATGGTTTGACCTGATCATGGATTTTGATTCCAAAAAGTTGGGGATTAATTGGTTCTTCTGTTTTTGTATCCCTGATTTCAAAATGAAGATGTGGGCCACCCGAACTGCCGGTATTTCCCGACCAGCCAATAATATCCCCTTTTTTGACAGGAATCTCAACTGAAAGTAAAGGGAAATCAACATCGAATAATTGCATTCGGTACTGATAAGTCTTTAAAGTCCTATTGATTCGCTCATTGAAATTCCTTAAATGCATGTAAACGGTAGTGAACCCGTTTGGATGACTGATGTACAAAGCGTTTCCTCCGCCTCCAATCTGAACTCTTATTCTTGATATATAACCATCTGCACTGGCATAAACCGGATATCCTTCGCGTTGATTCGTTTTTAGATCAAGTCCGGTATGAAAGTGATTTGTTCTTATTTCTCCAAAATTTCCTGATAGAACAGGTGGGAGGTCGAGCGGGTGTATGAAATAATTTTGGGGATATTCAGTTGAGCTTGTTTCCTGAGCCTCGGTCAATTGGCATAAAATGGTGAGCAGGAATAGCGTGAAAAGGTATTTGAGCATTATAAAGGCTTACTAACGGATATAAAAATCGAGTAGTTTTTCATCCTCGAGATAACCGCATAGGTGATCACCAATATTGACCTTACCAACACCTTTAGGGGTACCGGTAAAGATCAGGTCTCCCTTTTTTAGCGTGATGTACTGAGAAACGAAGGAAATTATGTGTTCGAACGAAAAAAGAAGGTCTTTGGTGTTTCCTTCCTGAACAGTGTTGTCATTAAGGTTGAGTCTCAGGCTGAGATTGCTCAGGTCTTTAAACTCTGATTTTGGTATAAACTTGCTGATGGGTGCAGAATTATCGAAGGCTTTCGCCAGTTCCCAGGGCAGACCTTTTTCCTTATGTTTTTGTTGAATATCCCTTGCGGTAAAATCAATACCAAGCCCAATTTCATCAAAATAAGAATCTGCAAATTTTTGAGCGATGTGTTTACCTTCTTTGGATATTTTTAAAACAAGTTCTATCTCATGATGTATATCAGTAGAGAACTCTGGATGGTAGAACGGTTTATTATCTTTAAGAACTGCAGTATCAGGCTTCATGAATATTACTGGTACTGTTGGGATAGGGTTGTTCAGCTCTTTGGCATGTTCGGCGTAATTACGACCAATAGCGATAATTTTCATTCAGTTTTTATATTTTCAAGTTCGAACCTTACAGGATTATCTAGACCTTATCTCTGTGTTTGTTGTAAACAACAAAGTCGAGCAGGTTTAATTCAGCGAATATAATAATCAAACTGAATTTAAGGATGGGAAAAAGATCTGAATTTTACAAGACCGAGATACGCTTGGTAATTATTTCACTACCTACACTAACACGCACAAAATAAAAACCACTACTAATTTTCGAGGATATGCTAAAAGTATTGCTGTGCTCACCTATGCTCAGTCTTTCTGAGAAAAGAGTTGTAATCTCATTTCCGAGAACATCCATAATCCGGACAGTAACGTTGGAATCCTTACTTAATGAATAAGTCATGTTTAGATAATTAGAGACAGGATTGGGGTATACTTTTACGTTTGCCAGGATTTTATCACCAGGAAGCGGATTTTTAGGTCCGGACATGATTTTGTTTTGTGCCAGCAGTTTTCCTTTTGACGGTTTGAATGGCGTAAAACTTAATCTGACACTAGTTTTTGGGTCTGCAGGTTTATTTAGTCTGGTATCAGTAATCTTAGTGGTAATTTTTGTTTTGACTTTCAGCGAATCCGGTCGTGATACCTGAGATTTGGAATAGTTTATTCCATAGGAATTCAGGGACATTGTAGTGCCTAAAACTATGGATATAACTAACATTCTAAGGTAAAATTTTATCATACGCAAACTCGATAACAGTACAAATATAAGCCTTATAAGTCTAAGCCCATGTAAACAGTATTTTTATTTAACAATTTTTAACTAAAATTGCTTTTTTTACATTCTTTTTTCCTGAATGTTCGTATGAATTTAAAACAAAAATGACAAAAAATTAACATTATTAAATTAGCAATTGGAATTTGATTTTATGATGTATTTTTGCCGTCTAATCTTTTTAATGTGTCGAATCTAAAAAATCTAAAT
>CAMCTU010000107.1 GCA_945878525.1 Sphingobacterium thalpophilum | reverse complement strand
ACAGTTGAAGTACTTGGAACTCATTTTAATATAAACGCATATTCTGATGAGCCGTCTATTACTACCACTTTAATTGAAGGAGCGGTTCGGGTTATTGAGTTAAACTCGAAAAAATCTCAAATACTTAGACCAGGTGAACAATCAAAAGTTGACAGGGAAATCCGTATTCAAAGAAAGGACACTCAGGCTGAAGTAGCCTGGAAAGATGGATATTTCTATTTTGAAAATGCAAGTATTGAAACTGTAATGCGGCAACTGAGCAGATGGTACGGAATTACGGCAAGATATGAATCAGAATTGCCAGAAAATCATTTTGAAGGGGCAATAGCCACAAACCTTACACTATTGGAGGTCTTGGAAATACTTCAGAAAAGTAATATTCACTTTAGACTGGATGGGAAGGAGGTTGTGGTTATGCCTTAAACTAAAAAAGTAGAAGGCAGAAAAAAACCAGAAGCGTTGACGCGCTCCTAGCTAAAGTCTGGTCTTCGAATAAAAATATTGAGATAGATTATTGATCACCAAACCAAGCAAATTTATGAATTTATTTACCAAAACAGAGGGCTCTCTAGGTCTTGTCACAACTTTAGACTTACAGCCAACAAATACTGGCAGAACTCGATTTTTTACCCACGGTATTAGCCAGTTGATTTCATTTAATTCAATTCTACTTGTAATGAAGCTGACATTCATTTTTCTTTTAGCCTTAATTTTAAATGTTCGTGCAGAAGGGTACTCACAGAAAGTTACATATAGTGGCGAAAACGTTCCCATTGAAAAGGTATTTTCAACAATCAAGAAACAAACAGGTTATGGGTTTTTCTTTCAAAAGGAACTCATCAGTTTAGCAAAGCCGGTAACTATTAATGCAGTTAATGAGGATCTTTCCGATGTATTAATTGCTTTATTTAAAGACCAGCCTTTAGAATTCAGTATTAAGAATAAAACAATCCTGGTTCTGAAAAGGGCAGTGCCGATTATGATTCCTGAAAGTAATCTAGTTGACATTTCAAGCCTGATGGAGAATAAAGATATTATCGTAAAAGGTCAGATTACAGATTCCAAGGGTGAGACATTACCGGGAGTAAGTATTAAACTTAAAGGTAGTACTGTTGGTGCTACAACAGATATTGACGGACGATTTACCATTAATGTAACTGATAATAATAGCGTACTTGTTTTTACCTACATCGGTTACCTAACTCAGGAAGTAACAGTTGGAAGCAGAACTGCCATAAATGTGCAACTTGTAGCTGCTAACACAGCGCTGACTGAGGTTGTTGTTACTGCATTGGGTATTTCCAGAGAGAAAAAAGCACTTGCTTATTCTGTAACTGAAGTTAAAGGGGAGGAGTTTATTCAGGCTCGTGAAAATAACATTGCTAATGCTTTAACCGGTAAAATTGCCGGTGTAAATGCTACAGGTATGGCAACAGGTCCGGGAGGATCCAGCCGTGTGATTATCAGGGGTAATGGATCCTTAAGTGGTAATAACCAGCCATTGTATGTAATCAACGGTATGCCAATGAGTAATAATCACCGTGAAATAAAGTTGGGTGAACAAGCTACAATTGTAGATAGAGGTGATGGTATTGCAGCAATTAATCCTGATGATATTGAAACGATTAACGTTTTGAAAGGCGGACCAGCAGCGGCGTTATACGGTAGTCAGGCTTCAAACGGTGTAATCTTAATTACAACTAAGAAAGGTAAATTGCAAAAAGGTATAGGAGTAGACATTAACAGTAGTTATTCTGTTGGAAGTCCTTCCATGTATCCAGAATTTCAATATGAATATGGTCAGGGTCAGGATGGTATCAAACCAGCGTCAAAAACACTTTCAATAAGTTCTGGACGTTTGTCTTTTGGTGCAAAAATGGACGGTCAGCCTTATATTCAGTTTGATGGAGTAATGCGTCCATATTCCCCTGTTAATGTTAAAGATAATTGGAAAAATTTCTACAGACCAGCTACTAACTTAACGAATACTGCTGCATTCTCAGGTGGTAGTTCGGAAGCTTTGACTTATCGCTTATCCTTATCTGATCTTGAATCTCAGGCTCTTGATCCTGGATCCAGTTATAACAGACAAACTGCAAATTTAAACCTTCGCTCTGTTCTGGGTAAAAAACTAATTGTTGAAGCTACCATGCAATATAATTTAGAAGGTGGTAAAAACAGACCTGGAAATGGTTATGCAGATGGAAATACCTCATGGACTGCCAACCTTCTTGCAAATACAGTAGATATCAGAAGTCTTGCTCCAGGTTATGATCCAGTAACTTTCCAGGAGATTCCATGGCAGCAGGTGCCTGAGGCTCAAAACGCTTACTTTGTTATCAACCGTATGGGTAATAAGGATACTAAGAACAGATTTATGGGTCAGGCTAGTGTTCAATACAATATCCTTGATAATTTATTCATAAAAGCGAGTGCAATGAGAGATATTGACCGCTTTGAATCGATGGATTATATGCCAGTTGGGACGCTAAAAAGACCTTTAGGATTATATAATTCTTCTACATCTTTTTCTCACAGGACGACCGGCCAACTTCTAATGAATTACAATGCTAAAATTGTAAGAGACTTAACAGTGAATGTATTGGGTGGAGGTTCTATTGAAAGAAATCTAATTGAGGGTACAACAAATAACGGAAGTGAGTTTATTGTTCCAAATTTCATAAGTTACTCTAATCTATCACTACAGAAGGCTGATGTTCAATTTTCTCAGTTTGGTCAAAATTCTGTTTTTGGTTCTACGGATTTTAGTTTCAAAAACTTATTGTATTTAACCTTTACAGGTAGACAAGACTGGTTCTCACAATTAAGGCCAGGAAAAAATTCGATTTTCTATCCTTCGGTTGGTACTAGTTTCATTTTATCAGATGCTATAAGATTGCCTAACCTGATTAGCTTCGCTAAACTACGTGCATCATATGCTCAGGTAGGACAGGCAACTGTGAATCCATATCAGATTAACCAGCTTTACACATTTGAACAGGGTGGGCATATTGGCAGACCAGTACAAAATACAAGTTCTGCGTTAGCAAATTATGAATTGCAGCCACTTACTTCAACTACTTATGAAGGAGGAATTGACTTGCAATTTCTTAATAATCGTTTAGGTTTAGACTTTACCTATTACAGTCGCCAAACTACAGATGATATCATCGCTGTTCCAACGGCTGCAAGTTCAGGTTATACTTCAGCCCTCTTAAACGTTGGCGCCTTAAGTAATAAAGGAATTGAAATGTTATTAACAGGTGTACCAATTAAAGGAAAAAACTTTAACTGGGAAGTTAGCTACAACTATGCTTACAATAAAAGTGAGGTGTTAAAATTAGCTCCTGGTGTGAGTTCAGTTAATGGATCAAGAGTTGGAGATCCTTTTAATACTATTCAAGGTGTAACTTATCTTACAAACGCTGCTGGTGTTAGAGTTTACAACAAGTTGAGTGGCTATGAAGTTTCAGGTCCGATACAACCGTACGGAGTTGGGGTACCGCCAACTACCATGGGTTTAACGAATAACATCAGATATAAGAACTTCTCTTTGAACATTCTAATAGATGGAAAGTTTGGAAACACAGTTCAGTCTGGATTAAGCCGTTACATGTACAGATTTGGATTAAAGAAAGAAACTCTTCCTGGTCGTGAAAATGGATTAACAGTTACTGGAGTTGATCAGACAGGTGCGCCATTTACTAAAACATGGCCAGTTGATCAGATGGATACTTATTATAACAATCAGGCAAGCATAAGCCCATTGACAACTTCAGTCTTCGACGGAAGTTTCGTAAAACTTCGTAGTGCTATTTTAAGCTACAGACTTCCGGTTAACAAATTACAGTTTGTGAAATTGCAGTCTGCCGATATTTCCTTGGTGTCCAGAAATCTTGCTATACTTTATACCAAGATCAAAGATTTTGACCCTGAATCAAATTATACAATTGAGAATAATCAGGGTCAGCAATCAAATACAACACCGAGATTGCGCGAAATTGGTCTGAATCTAATTGTTAAGTTTTAATTTCCACACCTAAAATTTAAAAAATGAAAACGAAAAACTTTAAATATATATGTGTGGCTGCCCTAATTGCTACCATAGCAATTTCCTGTACGAAGGATCTTGCAAAATTGAACGATAACCCCAATGGTTATGCGATAGCTAATCCGTTATTCTTATTCACTAAGTCCCAGTTGACGTTTGTGGGCTTGAGTCCGGGTGTCAGGAGGTTCAATATCAATCAGCAATTGCAACAAGAGGCTACTTACAGTGAAGTAACTGCGCCTGGCGACAAATACTTTGCAGAAGGATATGTTAGAGAACACTGGGCTGCATATTCAAGTTCGATAAATCAGATAGACCTTGTTATAGCGAACACTAAGGATGCTGAATCGATTAACAAACTAGCAGCTGCAAGAATCTGGAGAGTTTATATCTACCACCAGTTAACTGACGTATATGGTGATATTCCATATTCTGAAGCAAGTAAGGCCTCATCAGGTAACTTCAATCCTAAATATGATCTTCAGATTGACATCTATAAAGACATGTTTAAAGAATTGGATGAAGCAGTAGCATCTTTTAATGCTGCTAAACCTATCTTTGGATCAGCAGATTTGTTATATAGTGGAGATGTTGTAAAATGGAAAAAATTTGCATATTCTATGATGTTGCGCTTAGGCATGCGTTTAACAAAGATAGACCCTGCTATGTCAGAAACCTGGGTTAAGAAAGCAATAGCTGGCGGTCCAATTATTGATGATGTGGATATGGCTAAAGTTCCTTATGCGGATGGTGGATTAGCCAGTAATAGAAATCCTTTGTCAGATCATATGCGCATTTTAGATTACGTTGATGGACAGAACCCACTAAACGTACAGGGGTCGAAACTCGCTAAAACCTTCATAGATCATCTAAAAGGAAATTCAACTACGACAAAGGATCCAAGGTTGAACGTAATAGCAGTGCTTTGGGTTAAACAACCATCAGGCGTTTATGTAGCTGATACAGCAACTATCAAACAAAGAGGTATGCAAAATGCTTTGTACAAGGCATATCCTGCTGATTTTGAAACCTATTCTGAGCCAAATCCAAATACTGTTATGAGGTATGATGCTCCTATTATAGTGATGTCACCTGCAGAAACCCATTTTTTATTAGCTGAAGCTGCGATCAGAGGATGGCATACAGGAAGTGCATCTGTTTCTTACGACAATGGAGTTAGAGCAGCAATGAGACAATGGTCTCTTTTTGGTGCAGGTGGAAGTATTTCTGCCACTCAAATAAATACTTATTTAGTATATAATCCTTTTAAAACTGCCGGTACTTTCAATGAAAAATTAGAGCAAATTTCAACGCAGAGATGGGTATTAGGTTACCTTGATCAAATTGAAAGTTTCTCAAACTGGAGACGTACTGGATACCCTACTCTCATACCTACCAACTATCCTGGTAACATCACAGGCGGTAGGATTCCAAGAAGATTTATTGTGCCTGATAGCGAAGAACAGCTTAATACTGCTAACTTCCAGGCTGCTAAAGCCCGTCAAAGCGGTGCAAACACACTCCTAAGTCGTGTTTGGTGGGATAAAGAGTAATTTTTTATAATCGGAGAGGAGAAATTTATATCTTAGGATATGAATTTTTCCTCTTTGTTTTTTAATTTAATCCACAGTCAAACATTCTTTTTTTAAGCCATGAAGCGTAGAGAACTTATTAAATACCTCTCAGTATTACCGGTATCCGGAGCTGTAGTGGGTGCTATGTCGCCCTTTCAATCAGCTCAGGCTGAAGAAATGCCTGATTATAAACCTGAATTTCAATCAGGACCAAAACGGCTTGCAGCAATTATTACCGAGTATCGGCCTGGTTCACATGCTGATGTGATCATCGGAAAGTATCTTGAAGGATTTAATCAAGATCAGATGGCACCTTACCCTGATTCAAAGATCGTTTCAATGTTTACTGAACAGGTTCCTGATAATGATATGAGTCGGCCCTTGGCCCAAAAATACAATGTTCCAATATTTCGAACCGTTGCAGATGCTTTAACCTTAGGCGGAGATCAGCTTGCTGTTGATGGGGTTATACTTATTGGAGAACATGGGGTATACCCATCAAATGATAAAGAACAGAAACTCTACCCAAGATTTGAAATGTTTCTTAAAATTACTGATGTGTTTCGTCAGTATAAGAAATCAGTCCCCGTTTTTAATGATAAACATCTTTCCTGGAGCTGGCGCCAAGCCAAGCGTATGGTTGAGATTTCCAAAGAATTGAAATTTCCAATGTTAGCCGGTTCTACCATTCCGGTTTCCTGGAGAATTCCTGCGATAGACACTCCTTATGGTGTAAAGCAAAAATATGCGGTTGGAATTTCATTTAGTGGATTGGATATCTATGGTTTTCACTTACTTGACGGACTACAAGCTGTAGTTGAGAGAAGAAAGGGCGGTGAAACCGGAGTTCGCGCAGTCCAATGCCTAGAGGGAGAAGATTGTTGGAACTACATCGAGCAGAATGAATGGGTAAAACGACTTTTTGATCAGGCAATTTCACACAGTGAAACACGTGTTGCAGGTGATATGAAAGAGATTGTTAAAAATCCGTCTGTATTTATTATCGATTATAATGACGGACTAAAGGCCGCAGCATTTTTACTAACGGGTCTGCTTCAGGATTTCACCTATGCAATTGATATCGAGGGTCAGGAAAAACCATTTTCAACGCTGATGAAATTACAGGGCGGAAAGCCCCATTATCATTTTGGATGTCTGGTAAAAAATATGGAGATCATGTTTAAAACAGGAAAGCCTCCTTATCCGGTTGAGCGGACCATGCTGAGCAGTGGAATCTTGGATTTTGCACTTGAATCCCGTATCTTGGGTCATAAAATAGTAGAAACACCTGAATTGTCAAAGGTTCGGTACTTAAGTTCTCCAGAATCTTATTTTTTTAGCAAAGGATGGGATAAAAATGGAAAACGATTAGACTGAAAATAGTTAAGATCATTATGTTTTCGTATAATTATTAAATCTATTAACAACTAGAATCAAGAACTAAAATGAGGAAGTTTTGCATTTTCTTTGTAAGTATACTGTTACCAATCGCGTTATTCGCACAAACAAAACCTTACAACATTATTATCAAAGGTGGTCATGTTATTGACCCCAAAAATAACATTAACCGTGTTATGGATGTTGCCATTACGGATGGAAAGATTTCAAAAGTTGCATCAAGTATTGATGCTTCTCAGGCAAGTCATGTAGTGAATGCTTCAGGTATGTTCGTAACTCCGGGTTTAATTGACATTCACGGACACGTTTTTGCAGGAACTGAGCCGAATCATATGTATAGTAATGGATTTAACAGCGTAATGCCTGATGGTTTTTATCAGCGTGTAGGTGTAACCACAGTGGTTGACGCCGGTGGTTCTGGTTGGAGAGATTTCCAGACTTTTAAAAAGAATATCATTGATAATTCACAAACACGGGTACTGGCCTTCCTGAATATAGTTGGAAATGGGATGCGTGGGGGTGTGATTGAACAGAATACAACTGATATGGACCCGCAAATTGCTGCTAAAGCGGCATTGGCTAATAAAGAATATGTTGTTGGGATAAAAGTTGCACACTTTACAAGTCCTGATTTTACAAATGTTGATCGTGGTGTGGAAGCAGGTAAATTAGCTAACATGCCGGTGATGGTTGATTTTGGGGGCACTAAACCCAGACTTTCTCTAAAGTCGTTATTCATGGAGCATCTTCGTCCTGGTGATATCTTCACGCATACATTTGGCGAATTACTTGACACTAAAGAAGCTATTGTTGATACTGCAAAACAGGAATTAAAGCCATTTGTTATGGCTGCACAAAAAAGAGGAATTATCTTCGATGTAGGTTATGGAGGTTCAAGTTTCAGGTACTCGCAAGCAATTCCTGCTGCTAAGGCTGGCTTTCATCCTAATACAATCAGCACCGATTTGCATATCAGCAGTATGAAAGGCTCTATGAAGGATATGCTTTTAGTGATGTCAAAATTCCTAAAATTAGGAATGGATCTTCCTGCTGTAATCAATGCAAGTACCTGGGCTCCGGCTAAGGCAATAAATCGTCCGCAGTTAGGTCATCTTACAGAAGGTGCGATAGCAGATGTGGCAATTCTTGGGATGAGAAAGGGTAATTTTGGTTTCTATGATTTGCAAGGATATAAAATGGAAAGTAATGAAAAGCTAGAATGTGAAATGACCATTTTCGGAGGCAAGATCGTTTATGATCTCAATGGAATTGTAAGTCCGCTTTATAACTGTACTGAATGTAAATAATTTCTGATGTACCTACAATACACTACCAGCTAATAATCAATGAAGCGCAGGGAAATTCTCAAAACTTTAACCATGTTGCCTCTTGCAGGTGCAATTGGGAATTCAAGCTCATTGGCACAATCTGCTCATGCCTCTACTTCCCCGAAACGTGATTTATTCAGAGAATTTGGAATACGCACATTCATAAATGCATCAGGATATTATACAAGCCTAAGCGGATCTTTGATGCAGCATGATGCCGCTGATGCAATTCGTGAAACTGCTACATCCTTTTGCAGGCTTGAAGAGGTGCAGGATAAAGTAGGTGAACGAATTGCCAAGCTCTTACATGCTGAGTCTGCGATGGTCACTGCGGGTGCATTTTCAGCGCTAATGCTGGGAATGGCCGGTGTGTTGAGTGGAACTGATCAAAAGAAGGTTTCTCAAATTCCCAGACTTGAAGGATCGGGTATGAAAACAGAGGTCATTCTCCAGAAATCACACAACGATGGCTATGCTCATGCTCTTACAAATTGTGGAGTTAAACTGATCACCGTTGAAACAGTTGAAGAATTAGAGAAGGCAATTAGTGAAAAGACTGCGATGATGTATTTCATTAATTATCAGTCTTCACTTGGAAAAATACAGCATAAACAATGGCTTGATCTTGCCAGGAAACATCGTATACCTACAATGATCGATATGGCCGCTGATCTTCCGCCAAAGGAAAATCTGTGGAAGTTTCATGACATGGGTTTTGATTTGGTTTGTGTTTCTGGAGGTAAATTTATGAGAGGCCCGCAAAGTACCGGAATCCTTAGTGGAAAAAAGGAACTGATTGCTGCGGCGAAATTAAGCGCTCCACCGCGTGGATCAAATATTGGAAGAGGAATGAAGGTGAATAAAGAGGAGATATTTGGCCTTTACGTTGCTTTAGAGCACTTTATTAATTCTGATCAGGAAAAGGAATGGAAAATACTGGAAGACAGAATAGCAATTATTGCAAAGGAAGCTTCGACCGTGCCTGGTGTAAAAGCCGAATTGATTCCTCTACCATTGATTAATCGTGTTCCAACATTGAATATTTCATGGGATAGGTCAAAAATTCAAATTGAAAATCTTGCAGCCAACTTGAGGGATGGAACCCCCTCTATTGAAGTTATGGGTGGAGCCGGAGGGAGTATTAATGTCACGGCACATATGCTAAAGAATGATGAAGTAAAAATTGTAGCAAAAAGAATAAAACAGGAGCTTTATAAAGCGATGGTTTAATTCGATACTTGATTATTTTTCCAGGTTTGTAAATGCTGCCTGCGATTTAAATTTTCATTATTCACTTTATGATTCAAAATATCTGAAATTTTAAAAATTAAATTATAAAACGAATGAAACGCAGAGAAATTTTAAAATCACTGACCTTGCTTCCACTGGCCGGAGGGATCACAGCAACTGCTGCACCACTCAATAATGTGCTTTCTGCACCAAGCGCAAGCCGTGATCTGTTTAAAGAATTGGGTATCAAAACATTTATTAATGCAGCCGGAAATTATACGGTAATGTCAGGTTCTCTAATGCCAGCCGAAGTAATGGATGCGATCAATGCAGCATCAAAGAAGTTTGCATTGATTGATGATGTACAGGAGAAGGTTGGTGAACGTATTGCACAAATTTGTCATGCCGAAGCTGCTTTGGTATCTGCCGGTTGCTGGTCGGCCTTAATGCTTGGTATGGCAGGTGTTCTAACAGGAATGGACACAAAACGGGTTAGTCAGGTGCCAAAT
>CAMCTU010000106.1 GCA_945878525.1 Sphingobacterium thalpophilum | reverse complement strand
TTTTAATTGGTACAGTCATATCTTCGGACCTAAATTCTACAAGCACTAATTTACCACCAGGTTTTAATGCAGATCGCATTGATAAGGCCATTTCATAAGGATAAGAAAATTCGTGGTATACGTCTACTAACAACATCATGTCAATGGTGTTTTCTGCCAAAGATACTTTTTGTTCTGTACTCAATACAGGTACTATAAGTGACAATTTTTCTTGCTTGATTCTTTTGTTTAAGTAAGCAATCATTTGTGGCTCAACCTCAACTGCAAAAACCTTACCACTACCGACCATTTTTGAAAGCATTACACTATGGTAGCCACTACCTGCTCCTATATCAGCTATAAACATACCTGGTTTTACGGCTAAATTTTTTAATAATAGCGATGTATTTTCTTCCCTTTCTCTTTCTTCCCTTTCAAGCCAATCTATTCCGTAATGACTCATTACTTGTGCAATTTGTCTGCCCATGTACCACTTATTAATACCGTTTGGGTCTCCAGTCCTTATTTTATAACGATCTTGACCCAATGAAGACACGGAGACCGATAGAAAAGCAAAAAGCAATATACAGCGTTTGAATGTATGCATATAGTTAGATTTAAAATTCAATCTTGTAACTAGTAGCTACCGTTTTAGCTACCGCCCATATATCCGAAAACTGCATATTTTTCTTTTGCTACCTCTCTTCCAAATATGGACCATAAATTGCTGCCAATTGTTTGTTTTAAATTCGATACTTAAATATAACAAAATATGCTTACCTATTGATAATCAAATAGTTATAATTTAATTATTTCTAAAAATCATTCTCATCTTTTCCCGAACTCACGTTAAATTAAGTATCGCTTAGCTTTTTCCTATCGAATTTCCAACGTTTAACATCATCTGAATCACTCTTAATGTATTTCTGAAGTGGTTTGTTCCTACTAGGCTTGTTTATGATCTGTTTATGGCACTCAAATATCCGCTTAAAACAGTAAATAATATATAATAAATTCTTATTGCAAATTTTAAGAAAGAACTGCATTTGCAACACGCATGCTGTTCCCTGATAGAATCTTTTGAATATCATCATCAGAATATCCCATCTGAACCATTCCTACGGTAAATAGTGGCCAATTAGTCCAGGCCATACTTTTAACCATCTCTGGTGTTTCCTTATAGTCGTCAACGGGCCAAAGTGCTTCCCAACGGGTCCTTTCCTGCCGGTAGGCTGGGATTATTTTATTTTCCTCCGAAGCAAATTGCGAAGTATAGGAAATATCTGTTCCAATTGCTACGTGCTCACTGCCAAATTTCTTAACAATGTAATCTATATGTTTCATCATTTGAGCAATATCACCGGTTCCTCCTAAAAATCTGGGGATACAGCAAATTCCGATATATCCACCGGTGTCTGCAATTGCACGAATGACATTGTCTGGCTTGGAACGAATATGTTTTTTAATTGCAGCTACTGTGGTATGACTTGCCACCATAGGTTTAGCTGATAATTGAGCAGCTTCAAGACTTGTTTGCCATCCTGAATGTGCAATATCAACAATCACACCTACCCGATTCATTTCTTTAACAACTTCACGACCAAAGTCACTAAGTCCTCCATTGGATACCTCAGCACAGCCATCGCCTATTACATTTCTGCGATTATAGGTAAGGTGCATCATTCTGATACCTAAATGAAAAAATACACTGATATATCTTAATTCATCTTCAACTGAAATCCAATCCTGAGGTAAAGGCACCCCATTTCCAGAAAAATATAGTGCATGTCGATTTTCCTTTTTGGCTTGAATAATATCTTTTGGTAGGACAGCCTTTCTTACAAATTCACTCATCATATCGGTTGCATGAGTAAAATGAGCTAAACGTTTGAGCAAGCGCTTAATTTCATTCCCCTCTTCACCGGCATTTTGAATAATACAAGTTACACCTGAAGCTTTCCATGCATTTTCAAACTCCTCCCGTTCTTTCGGATTATGGAGAAAGCGGGTCATTGACATATCTTCCTGCATATCCTGAATTTCCAAAATGGAAGCTTTGGAATTAACAGCAGCACTAATCTGCTGTCCGTCATATGCAGCTCTGGGCATAAAGCCGTAGCAGTCAATCACCAAAGAATTTTTGTGTAATTCAAGCCCGCGCTCAAGTTGTTTCGGCGTGGGCTTTAAAATATTCTTTGCCAATTCAAAATCAGCCTTAATCTGATCATTGGACTGATAATCTTTTAATTCACCTTCAAGCTTCGAATTAGTAAACATATTCTGAACAGCACTTTGATCAGGTTCAGATTTTAAGTTCCCAAGAACACCCTCAGCAGCCAAAGTTAATCCGGCGAGCCCACTCAGTTTAAGAAAGTCTCTACGTTTATTTTTCATAGATTTTAGTTAATAATCCTTATCATTACGATCAACTGAGAAGAATGTGAACTTGATCAAAGAACATTCAGGGAATAAAAATTGGATGGCAAAAAATAAATTAACTGTCCCGATATTTCGCTTTTGCAATAATATAATATTTCCTGATATCTCCCGAATGTAGTTTACCTGAGTCAATATATCAAAATTCCATTAAATATTTACTTTTATTCATGCAAATTCACATACTAAAATCAAAAATTCATAGAGTCAAAGTAACAGATGCAAATCTTAATTACGTGGGCAGCATTACAATAGATGAGGACTTAATGGATGCTGCAAATATCATAGAAGGTGAAAAAGTACAGGTGGTTAACAATAATAACGGAGAGCGTTTTGAAACCTATACGATTACGGGAAAAAGAGGAAGTGGTGCTATTATCTTAAACGGTGCAGCAGCGCGAAGGGTTGTAAAAGGCGACGTGCTTATAATTATAACCTATGCCATTATGGAAGCTGAAGAAGCTAGAAAATATAAGCCAATTGTTGTATTCCCAAATGAGGAAAACAATCTATTGATCAGGTGATTGTCTGGCTCTAATCAAAATGAGTCTTAGCCGAATCTAAAATTAAATCTGTAATTTCAATTAGCTCCTCATCAGTTACATATCTCCATTTACCTATGGGAATATCCAGTCTAATATTCATTATTCTTACTCTTTTAAGCTTAACTACTTTATAGTCAAGATATTCACACATTCTACGTATCTGCCTGTTAAGACCTTGGGTAAGAATTATTTTAAATCTGTTTTTGTCTAATTGTACTAATTCACATTTGCGGGTAATGGTATCAAGAATTGGAATTCCATTACTCATTCGTTTCAGAAAGTCGGCGCTAATTTCCCTATTAACAGTAACCAGGTATTCTTTTTCATGATTATTTCTGGCTCTGAGAATTTTGTTAACGATATCCCCATCACTAGTCAATAGAATTAATCCTTCACTTGCCTTATCCAGACGCCCAATTGGGAAAATACGCTTGGGATAATTAATATAATCAATAATATTATTTTTTTCAGCTTTAGTATCCGTAGTACAAACTATCCCAATTGGCTTGTTAAATGCAATATAAATATGGCTTTCTTTAGGGGTAGATACAATTTTACCATCAACCCTAATCACATCATCAGGATAAATTTTGGTACCCATTTCAGGAACCAAACCATTGATTGTTACACGGCTTTCAACAATAAGTTTGTCGGCCGCTCTTCTTGAACAGAAGCCAATTTCACTTAAGTATTTATTTATTCGTGTTGACTTGGGATCTTCCATTTAGTGATTGAGCTCAATTGATCTGATAATCATCCATAGCACATCCTATTGGTGCTCCCGGTGGGGCAGGCTGATGAAGAGTTACTTTTGCTTTTTCAGGTGATTTTATCCGATCGAGTGTCAGTAATAAATAGCCCCTAAATGTGGCATCGGTTGTGGTTTTTAATTGATTCTCTGCATACTGCTTCAAATCTGAAATCGATTTAAGCACTTGTGCTCTTACAGCAAATGAAGCATCTTCATTTAGAGAAACCGATAAAAGGTAAGTAAGCAGCAATTGTTCATTCTGACTTTGTATCAAACCTTGCAAGCCGCTTAACCTTGCCGATTCCCAGGTTCTGCCAATCAGTATACCGATCATCTCATCTAAACCCAAACCATTACTTGTAGATTGATATTGTGTCATCCTGTTCAGGCGGGCAGGGTTAAACAAAAACGAAAGTGGCATATCAGCTGCAGATTCTGCTGCTGCCAAAGGGTCAAATGCCAGGCCTGTTCTTCTTTTAAACAATTCCCGATTATAGGAGTAGCCCGCTGGTCGGGGTGGAATTAATTTAACAATACTTTCAGGCAGTGCCAGCAATTTGGGATCCAAACAATCTGCAAGGGCATTCAAAGCATTAAGCTGAACTGCCTTAGATACCGACTGGGTTATCATTTGACCGTCGCCCTTTAAAGCATACGAATAGTACATACCACCAAGCACTTTCGATACAGCTTCTACCTGATAGCGGTGATAAAGATAAATCGGAACCAATACATCCTCCAGCATTGACATAGGAACCCCTTTCGGGATATTATTAAGGCCAAACTGTGCAATTGCTTTTGCTCGCACATTCATAATATTCTTCAATTCTTTAACCGGATCAGTTCCATTATCCCACAAATGTGCTTCAGGATGTAGTCCGGCAGGGTCACGAGCATCTCTGTCGGAAATAAACGTCAGTTTTTTCCTGGCTGCATCTTGCAATATTTTATTTAATTCCTCAAATTCATTACTTCCTTCCGGAAATTGTGAATATCCATACTGGATGCTTACCTTATCCCAGTCGCCAATTTCGTTGGTATAAGCATCACTTAAATCGATTTCATTTCTGCTATTAAGGCTTACCATTGGAGGTGGATAATCCATCACACTTGCCCTGCCTTGTGAACTCGAAATGTAATTGTGCATCAGTCCGATGGTATGGCCTATCTCATGGGCCGATAACTGTTTTAAACGCTGCAATGCCATTTTCAGCATGGGATCATCAGCCGGTACTGTACCCTCCTCAAAAGGTGCAAGAAGTCCCTGAGCAATTAAATAATCCTGTCTCACCCGCAAGGAACCCAGGCTAACATTTCCCTTAATAATTTCTCCTGTACGAGGATCAACAACTGCATCGCCATAACTCCATCCCCTTGTTGAACGATGTACCCAATTGATCATGTTATATCGAATATCCATTGGATCGGCATCATCAGGTAAGACTTTCACTTGAAAAGCATTAATAAAACCTGCCGCTTCAAATGCCTGATTCCACCAGGCCCCACCTTCCATCAAAGCTGTGCGGATTGGCTCAGGTGTGCCATTATCCAGGTAGTAAATGATTGGTTTAACTGCTTCACTTTTTGCAGCAGAAGGGTCTTTCTTTTGTAAACGATGGCGAATGATAGTATATTTCTGTATAGGCTCTTTAACCGCTGAACTGTAATCATAATATGAATTCGTTATGTATGGTGACCGGGCATCATACAATCTTTTTTCAAAATTATTATCCGGTAATTGCACAAATGAATGATGTACTCTCAGGCTGATAGCTTCTGGCGAAGGACTAACAGATTGAACAAATTCACCTTGCCTGCCATCATTATTTACAAATGTATTTGTCGCTTCAATCTCAGTATTTAGAGGAAAATTTTTACATCGTGGCAGATAGATCGCAGACCGGCTTGCATCAAGTGCATAATTTCCCTGGTTAGAAGATCTTAGTCGGTTTGCAACTTTTATTGCATCGCGAAGTAAAAAATCACTTGCATCAATAAGTACTGAACCTTTATTTTCGGCAGCTACTGTAAAGCCCCAGATTGTCGATTGTGCAAATGATTGTTCAACTGCTCTTTTTTCTGCTGCCCCTCCTGATTCCGCACGATATTTATAATTTGGTTCTATCAGTAATACCTTGTTTCCAACTCTGCTGAACTTTACAACATGGGTTGATCCCAGGCTTCCCCTATCGAGTCCTATATCATTGGATCCCAAACCCGCTGGAAGGGATGTTTGGTAAAGAATTTCTTTCTCGAGCTCTTCGATCCTGAACCATATTTTGCCTGTACCTTCATCCCAGAAATATTTTATGAACCCATCGAAAAGCTTCATGCTCTTTGTTTTTTCATAAATAGGATCTAATGACTGAGCCGAGGAAATCGTAGAACTTATTAGCAAAATGAATATTAAAGACCAAACCCTGTTCTGTCCGTATAAGCTGAAATTAAATTTATTCATAAGTGGCTTTAAGCAAATAAACCTATTAAGAAGATTCTATTATTACAAAGATTTCCATAAATATAGTTCAAACAAGAATTATCAGGACTGAAAGTAACAAAAAAGGTCCTGCCTTAACGACAGAACCCCTTAACAGAATCTAATTGGTTAGATTAAAATATAAAAGTATAAAAGATTTAATATCAATATAATCAATAATAATTATATTTACATAGCTAAAAACTATAATATGACCTTAGTACAGTTAGAATATATTGTTGCCGTTGATACATTCAGAAGTTTTGGGATTGCAGCAGAGAAGTGTTTTGTTACCCAGCCTACAATGAGTATGCAAGTTCAAAAACTGGAAGAAACACTTGGAGTAAAGCTTTTTGACAGAAGCAAACAACCGGTAATACCAACTGAAATTGGCTCTGAAGTAATTGAACAGGCAAGGATTATACTTAAGGAAAGTCATAAATTAAATGAGTTGATCAGTAATCAAAGAAATATTATATCGGGTGAGCTTAAAATTGGAATCATCCCAACCATGGCTCCCTATCTAATGCCAAAAGTGATAGCTGCATTTATGTCAAAATATCCGGATGTACAGTTACAAATCTGGGAATATATGACTGACCAGATTGTTCATGAGTTAAAAAACGGGCTTCTTGACTGCGGGATTCTCTCGACTCCACTTGAAGATAAGAACCTCAGTGAGACTCCTTTGTTTTACGAGTCATTTGTGGCATATCTTTCAAAATTGAGTCCTCTGATCGTTAAAAAAAACATCTCAGCAAAAGATATCAATCAAGAAGATCTTTGGCTTTTAAATGAAGGTCATTGCATGCGAAACCAAATTTTAAATATTTGTAACAGGAGGAAAACAGGAGAGGTAAAGCCCCTTGAATACAATACTGATAGTGTTGAGACCCTCAAAAGAATGGTTGAACTGAACAAAGGCATCACACTTTTACCCGAGCTTTCAATAAGTGACTTTTCTATGAAACAGCTTGATCAGGTCAGGTATTTCAAATCACCGGAGCCAAGTCGGGAAATAAGCTTAGTTACTCATAGAAATTTTCTAAAACGAAAACTCATAGTAATCCTTGAGAAAGAAATCATTGAAGCTATTCCCAAGAGAATGCGTAGCAATAAGAAAAAGGAAATTATGGAGATTAAGCCGTATTAATCTTTACTTCTGAATTTTGAAATTAAAAGGACAATCAAAGCGATAACCAGGATAACAACAAAAATTCCGGTATATGCACCAGCTTTAAAAATACCGGTAATCAGATTACAACCCGATAAAAGGCTAACAACCAAACAAGCGACAATGAAGAATAAGTTTTTCATGCTAATTTATAATTGAAATGGTGATGCATATTGCTAAACATTACCATTCCAATTATAATGCCAGATGAGATTATTTTGCTTTTTCGAAACGATCGGCAACAGCGTCCCAATTCACAACATTCATAAATGCTGCAACATAATCAGCACGTTTGTTTTGATATTTAAGATAATAAGCATGCTCCCAGACATCCATTCCTAAAATTGGAGTACCTTTTACTTCAGCAATATCCATCAGAGGATTATCCTGATTTGGAGTAGAACTTACCTGTAATTTTCCGTCAGAGCTAACAGAAAGCCAGGACCATCCAGATCCGAATCGGGTCATACCTGCTTCAGCAAATTTTTTCTTAAATTCATCAAATGATCCAAATGCAGCATCGATTGCCTTAGCCAAATCTCCAGCAGGAGCACCACCACCGTTTGGTGACATTACTGACCAGTAAAGTGTATGATTGAAGTGACCTCCACCATTATTTCTAACAGGCATTGGATACTTTGAAATACTCTTCATCAAATCTTCAATTTTATGATTCTCGCCATCAGTACCAGCCAATGCCTTATTTACATTGTCAACATATGCCTGATGATGCTTGCCATGGTGGATTTCCATAGTCATCTTGTCAATATGCGGTTCTAAAGCGTCTGTTGCGTATGCTAACGCAGGTAATTGGAATGCCATAATTTCTATATTTAAGTTAATGATATTATTCTTAAGCAAATATAAGACCGAATTATTAGAAATAGCTCAAATTTTTGTTATGTTTTATTTCTCCTCGAAATAAAGAACTCCTTCATAAGCCGAGCAGCATCGTCAGCCATTAGTCCTGAATTTAATTCTGTTTTAGGATGAAGTATTTGATCACTGAATTGTGAAAACCCTCTCTTTTCATCATCAGCTCCATAAACTATTCGGCCAATCTGAGTCCAGTATGCCGCACCAGCACACATCACACAAGGTTCAATGGTCACATAAAGTGTACAGTCTTTTAAATATTTCCCACCGGTGTAATTAGCAGCAGCTGTAAAAGCCTGCATTTCTGCATGAGCTGTCACATCATTCAATTGTTCAGTAAGATTATGCCCTCTTCCTATTATTTTACCGCTATGAACAATAACCGCTCCGATAGGAACTTCGTCAAGAGAGAGAGCCTTATGTGCCTCTTTCAAAGCTTCTGCCATAAAAAAATCATCTTGACTTTGTTCAGGCTTATCTGTAAAACTCACGTATCTCATATTAATTTTGAACCATTGGGAACCGGGCGCTCTACTGATGCAAGAACAATATAGCCATCAGTATCTGTAAAACCCGTCAATAAAAACTCGGAGTGAAAATTAGCAATTTGCTTTTTGGGGAAATTCAAAACGCCTATAATCTGCCTGCCTATTAATTCCGATTTTGAATAATGTCTGGTAATTTGAGCACTGCTCCATTTCAAACCCAAATCCCCGAAATCGACCTTTACTTTGTATGCCGACTTTTTTGCCTCCGGAAAATCAAGCACCTCAAGAATTGTACCGACCCTCAATGCTACCTTCTCAAAATCGTCCCAGTTTATTTCTTCCATATCCAAAGGTAAGTTGAACATGGGATTATTCAAAAGGATTTAAATCCAGACGTTAATCAATCATTTTGATGGTCGGCTTCAATTGTTGTCTTTGAAATAATTTAATCGCGAAGAGAAATATCATGATCAAAAGCAAGCACAGATTCAACAGATTTCTCCAAATCCACAATTCCAAATTAAGAAGAAAATATTACTGTTGTGTTCGGAATGAAGGTAAGGATGGCAAGACCAGGATAGGTTAATCAATGAGATAATGTAAATTTGCAATATGGATTCCGTAAGATTAAAAAAAGGTAAGGAAAAAGCTGTCAGGCAATTACACCCATGGGTATTTTCTGGTGCAATTGATCAAATTAAGGGCAAACCTCAAAATGGCGATATTATCCTTGTTAATGATAGCAATAATGAATTCCTTGCCTATGGTTTTTTCAATATGCAATCACGGGTTGCTGTTCGGCTACTTGAATGGGACTTAGAAACTGAAATTAATGAGGAATGGTGGAGAAAAAAAATTAGAATTGCAGTAAAACACAGATTAGAATTACATTCCGACAGAACGAATACCTATCGCTTAATTTTCAGTGAGGCGGATTACCTGCCTGGCTTAATTGTAGACCGCTATGCAGATTTCCTTTCTGTACAAATTTTAACATCAGGAGTAGAGCGCATTAAACCTTTAGTGCTTGATGAATTGCAGATTCTATTAAAACCAAAAGGCATTTTTGATAGAAGTGATGCTTCAGCCAGAGCACATGAGGGAATGGAAGCTTCTTCCGGAGGAATTCTGCTCGGATCAGAACCCCCTGAATTTGTAAATGTTAAAGAAAATGGAATAGTTTACCAGGTCAATATTGCTGAAGGACAGAAATCAGGCTTTTATTGTGACCAGCGTGATAACCGTAAATGGGTTTCTGATTATGCTAAAGGAAGAAAGGTTTTGGATTGCTTTTCCTATTCAGGAGGTTTTAGTCTGAATGCCATGAATAATGATGCATCTGAGGTAATAAGTGTAGACAGTTCGGCGCCTGCCCTAGAAACTCTCAAAAGAAATATTGAAATCAATAATTTTCAGAATATCCCACATCGGCAAATACAATCTGATGTAAATAAGCAATTAAGAGTTTTTAAGGAAGAAAAAGAAAAATTTGATCTCATCATTCTCGATCCGCCTAAGTATGCACCATCAAGATCGGCATTAACCAAGGCCTCCAGAGCCTACAAAGATCTTAACCGAATGGCTATGCTTTTATTGAATGAAGGTGGTCTTTTGGCAACATTTTCTTGCTCAGGAGC
>CAMCTU010000105.1 GCA_945878525.1 Sphingobacterium thalpophilum | reverse complement strand
TGGCAATTACCTAAAGCTGATGATGTGATTCCAATAGCTGCAGATCCTGTTTCAGTTTCTTCAAAAGACATGGTACGTGCCTGGACACCATGGGTTATACTCACGATATTCATTTTTGCCTGGGGAGTTCCAACAGTTAAAAAATCTTTGAACTCGATTTCATCACCAGAGTATCAGGTTTCATATTTGCATAATCTGGTGAAGCGTTCCCCTCCTATTGCACCAGTCCCAAGCATCGATAAACCGGCAAAAACTGAGGAAGCAGTTTTCAAGCTCAATTGGATATCAGCAACAGGCTCTGGCATTTTGATTGCCAGTTTGATTGCAGGCTTTGCCATCGGTTATTCTATTCAGGAAATGCTGAAAGTTTATTTACAGACCCTCTGGAGGGTTAGGTTCTCATTAATTACGATTGCAGGCATGCTCGCACTTGGCTATGTAACTAAATATTCAGGAGCTGATGCCACTTTGGGACTCGCTCTCGCAAAAACAGGGGTTCTTTACCCGTTCTTTGGAACTATGCTAGGATGGCTGGGCGTAGCATTAACCGGCTCTGATACGGCGTCTAATGTGTTATTTGGCAGTCTTCAAACCATTACGGCTAAACAAACCGATGTTAGTCCGATTTTAATGGCTGCCGCAAATAGCTCCGGGGGAGTAATGGGTAAAATGGTTGATGCTCAAAGTATTGTAGTAGCAAGTACTGCTACAAACTGGTATGGTCATGAAGGGCAGATTCTTCGTTATGTGTTTTTCCATAGTATCGCTTTAGCATCACTGGTGGGAATATTCGTATTCCTACAGGCTTATGTCATACCGTTCTCGGATATGGTGGTGAAGTAATAAAAAAGGCTGACAAGGTTTTAGAATGGGCTCTCGCAGAGACGCAAAGACGCAAAATACACCAACTGAAATTAGTTATTTTAAATCATCTGAAATCTTGCGTCTTAGCGAGACACTACTCTTTTATAAATAAGTAGGTCCTGGCCTTCGCCAGGATGACAAAACAATATCAATAAAAAGGAGATTCCAGCTCGGAGGCTGGAATCGGATTGCATTATCGCCTTAGATATCAATTAATAAAAAAGGCTGACAAGGTTGTAGAATAGGCTCTCAAAAGAGACGCAAAATAGATCATCTTAAATAATTGATTTTATAGCCAACAGCCATTTGCGTCTTGGCGTCTTAGCGAGACGTACTCTTTTATAAATAAGGTGGTTCTGGCTTTCGCCAGAATGACAAAATAAGATTTATAAAAGGAGGTTCTGGCTTTCGCCAGAATGACAAAATAAGATTAATAATAAAAGGCTGACAGGGTTTTGCAACCTGTCAGCCTTAAATTTAATGAAATAATAAAAACTAAGCCTTAGATAATTCCTCTCTGATACGTGTAGCCACAATTTTTTCTTCACCAGGTACCATAATAAAGGTAACCAGTGAAATATTATTTTTACCTGCATTCAATTCAATACCTGGTTCTCCTTTGCTCAGTCTTTCCTGAATCTGTTGACCGGTAAAAGGAATAACCGCGGGATCCCATGAGATCTCCAAATTTGGAGTAGAGTTAGCCAGTTCAGGAACAAAAACACGTGTTTTAACACTCTTAATGCTTTTTACAGCATTTTCAATATGCGCAATTTGCTTCATCCAGAAATTCCATTCATCTTCACCCGTACGTATAAATTTTTCTATTGCAACATACAAGCCAAGGATTTCTTCCTTGTTCACCTTATGCCCTCTTCCAATTGTACTTCCTCTTGGAGATGCGCTAAGACGTGCTGCAGCGATCAATTCTTTTTTACCCATGAGTACTCCAGAGCTTTGCGGACCACGGATAGCCTTTCCTCCTGAGAGACAAACCAAGTCAAAGCCCATATCATTAAATTTCCAAAAGTTTTCAATTGGAGGGACATCAGCAGCAATATCAATAAGAGTTGGGATATTGCGTCTTTTTGCAACTTCAAGCCATTCCTTATGTTTAATCTGACCCATATTGGTGTTACAATTCATAAAAGCCATCATGGCGGTTTTATCATTTATCGCACGCTCAAGCTCCTCTCTGGTCTCAACCCAAATCATTGTTACACCGCAATTTTTTATAGCCTGATAATAACCAATATTATGGCCTTTCTGCAAAATAACCTCTGTTTTCATACCACTTCCTTCCAGATGAGGAATCATTGCAGCTTTTTTTGCATCCATACCTGACAATACTCCGGCAGTTCCAAGCATAAGTGCAGAAAATGCCCCTGAAGTAACTGTTGCAGCTTCAGCATGACACAATTCGGCTATTTTGGCACCAACTTTATCCTGGAGTTCATCAAGCATACAATATCTTCTGGATGAATTCTTTATTGCTTCAAGAACTTCATCCTGCATTAAAGATCCTGTCATCATGGTTAATGTAGCCTTCGCATTGATGAAGGTCCGCACTCCTAATTCCTTAAATAAATCTCTTTTTGCTGCAGCTGCAACACCTGCAGGCAAAACTGAGGCTGCAGCATTTTCTCCTGATAAAATTCCTCCTGCTATTGGAAGAACAGTTAAACCTTTAATTAGGTCTCTACGTTTCATATGATTAATAATTATAGTAAAAAAAAATGTCAGACCAACCTTAGGCTGATCCTAGATCGATTATTTTTCAGAGCCATGTCCAAGATAAGTTCTAAGCTTTTCACTTTCGAACAAATCAGCTGCTTCTTTTTCAGGTTGCATCAATGAAACAACGATACCTACCACAAAGGCCAGAGTCATTGAAACGATTGTAGGATTTTTCAATGGAAAAATAGCTTCTGAGTTACCCATGATATCTACCCATACTGTCGGACTAAGTACAATCAGAATCAGAGCAAGGGTCGCGCCTGTAACCATACACCATACAGCGCCTTTGGTAGTAAATCCTTTCCATATAATAGACATGAGCAATGCAGGAAAATTAGCACTGGCTGCAATTGAAAATGCAAGTCCGACCATAAAAGCAACATTCTGACCTTTAAACATCAAGCCCAAAGCGACTGCAAGTACCCCTAAAAAAATAGTCGCTCTTTTTGCAACCTTCATCTCACCTTTTTCATCAGAAACACCACGCTTTACGACATGGACATAGAGGTCATGTGAAATAGTTGAAGCACCAGAAAGTGTCAGACCAGCAACAACTGCGAGGATGGTAGCAAATGCAACAGATGCAATAAATCCCAAAAATGCACTGCCACCAGTATTCTCGGCAAGCAACAAGGCTGCCATATTACCGCCTTTATCTAGGGCTACGATTGCATCCTTACCAACCAGTGCAAGTGCCGCAAATCCAATAAAGAAAGTCAGAACATAGAAGTAACCAATAAAACCGGTTGCAACAAATACAGATTTTCTGGCTGCTTTATCATCCGGCACGGTATAAAAGCGCATCAAAATATGTGGAAGACCTGCGGTTCCAAGCATCAATGCCAGACCTAATGAAAGAGCATCAAAAGGATTGGTAATAAAACCTCCCGGAGCTAGCATGTCTGCGCCATATTGTGATTTTACTGAAAGGAACAATTCTGCCGGACTAAAATTAAACTTTGCAAGAGCTAATAAAACCAATATTGAAGCACCTGAAAGTAAGAGAACTGCTTTAATAATCTGCACCCAAGTTGTAGCAAGCATACCACCAAAAAGCACATAAGATGTCATTACTACGCCTACAACAACCACTGCAATTTCATAATCCAGACCAAAAAGGGTTTTAATCAAACTCCCTGCCCCAACCATTTGAGCGATCAGGTAAAAAGCAATAGTCAACAATGATCCTGCGGCTGCAGCAATGCGGATAGGTCTTTGCTTTAAGCGGAAGGCAACAACATCTGCAAAAGTGTATTTTCCAAGATTTCGCAATGGCTCTGCAACCAAAAACATAATAAGCGGCCAGCCAACAAGAAAACCGATCGAATAGATAAGTCCGTCGTAACCTTTAGTAGCTACCATTCCTGCTATTCCGAGAAATGAAGCTGCACTCATATAATCTCCTGCCAGTGCAAGTCCATTTTGAAAGCCGGAAATATTCCTGCCGGCAGCATAGAATTCAGAACCTGTTTTGGTTTTTTTGGCGGCCCAGTAGGTAATGTAAAGTGTAACTGCTACGAATAAGAAAAAGATTGCAATTGATACCGGATTTGCTGTTCCTAAAGTAGTTGGGGTGGCTTCCGGGCTAATTTGAAGTAATAGGTTCAAAGACATATAATTTATAGATATAAAAACTAGATAATTTCCTTTTTAATTTCCTTTACGGCCTCATCATAATAATTGTTAGCCCAATAAACATATGCGCCAGTGATTAACCAGGAAAACACAATAATCCCTAAGCCAATAATAATCGCCAAATTAAGCGATTCACCGATTGGCATTTTAAGTAATTCTTTATCATAAGCAACTAAAAGTAAAAAACCTATGTAAACAAAAAGCATGATAAAAGTAAAAGACAGTGAAATATTCCATCTGTTTTTTACAAGTTTCTTGAATGCCTGACTTTGAAGAATCTCGTGTGTGTTTGTTTTATTCATAATTTTAGCTCTAATAATATTTATAGATTGAATTAAAGGATTTAATTTAGAAAATGTTTTCCATTGAAACCCCGGAAAATCGGTTTTATATCATGGAAATAATGCTGTTATAAACCAATGTATAATTCTATGAAAAAAAAATGAATAAGCTGCCTTAATGGAGTTAATCTTTTTAAAGTCATAAAATCGTTACGCTTTTGTTACAATGATTGTTTAGCCGAAAAGTTTTGGTCCACCTAGAATCCAGTATCCTGTAAAATGACTAAAAAATAAGTTTCAAACCAAACTGATGAAGTAAATTGGGTAATCGGTACAAATAAATTGCAAAAAAATAAGAGTTCATAAACCTAAATCTCCAATCAGAAGGAGATCGGGTAGCTTAAAACCTGTCAATCTAGAGTTTGTGGGTACAAAATAAGGGATCCACATCGCTGAAGCGTTATCAGTGAAACCCTTAACCAGAAAAATTTGTCATAATTAAAGCAAGAACCTTAAAGAAAAGATGCTAGATGATAATTAGGGAAGTATCGCTTTTTTTAATTTTTTTCTCAATAGCAAAAGGTGATCAAAGTCCAACTATAAACACAAATGCTGGATAAATCACATCGGAAAAACCTATTCATCTACTCCCAAATCAAGCTGTTGCTGTTGAAATACTAAAAATAGTTGAACCTATTAGGAGTGATAAAGAAACGGTAAATAATTTTTGAGTTTGAGTTTATAATTTAGTTGAATTAATGGAACCGGATTAATAAATAGACGACAAAACCCAACCCAAATAGCTTTATGTTATAATTCTTCTTGATGTTGACTAAGGTCTAAACCGTGAATTTCTTCTTCTTCTGACACCCTTAAAGGCATAATAAAGTTGGTTAAACGTAAAAGGATGTAAGAACCTACAAAGGCAAATATTGAAACTCCTATGAGTGTCAAAATATGTAAAACAAACAATTTGGTTTCGCCATAAAATAGACCGTTACCAGTTGTATTAGCAGCGTTAACACTTTGCGACGCAAAAACACCAGTTAAAATCATCCCAACCATACCGCCAACACCATGACAAGGGAATACGTCTAATGTATCATCGATATCTGTTTTTGTTCTCCATAGTACAACTAGATTACTAATAATTGCAGCAACGAAACCTATTATAAATGAACTTGAAATAGTGACAAAACCTGCTGCTGGTGTAATAGCTACTAAACCCACTACTGCCCCAATACAAGTACCTATTGCAGTTGGCTTTTTACCTCTCATCATGTCAAAGAAGACCCAAGCCATTGCAGCTGCTGCAGAAGCAGTTGTTGTTGTTGCAAGAGCGGTGGCTGCTAATACACCAGCTCCGCCTGCAGATCCTGCATTAAATCCAAGCCAACCAAACCAAAGTAAACTGGTACCAAGAATAACATAGCTTATCCTTGCTGGAGTGTGATCTATTTGATTTCTCTTCTTTAAAAACAATGCTGCAGCAAGTGCTGCCCAACCAGCAGACATGTGAACAACAGTTCCTCCTGCAAAATCTAGAACCCCTAATCCAAATAGTAATCCTTCTGGATGCCAGGTTGCATGTGCTAAAGGGGTATATATAAATACCATAAATAGGCATAGGAACAATAAATAAGAGTTAAATTTTATACGCTCTGCGAAAGCTCCAGTTATAAGCGCAGGAGTAATAACTGCAAATTTTAACTGGAACATAGCGAATAGGATCAAAGGAACTGTAGGCATTAAAGACCATGAAACATTTCCTAAAGTATCTTTCATCATGAAAAATGTACGAGGATCTCCTATGACACCGCCTATATCTTTCCCAAATGCTAAACTGAACCCAAAAACCATCCATAAGATTGTAATCAAACCCATACAAACAAAACTTTGTAACATAGTTGAGATTACATTTTTCTTTCTCACCATTCCGCCATAAAAAAAGGCTAAACCAGGTGTCATTAATAACACCAATGCTGTAGAAACTAACAACCATGCTGTATCTCCAGTGTCAATTTGAGTGTCATTACCTTGTAAAACGTCTCCATTAGGGAAAACAAAACAAAGAATTGCTACTAGCATTATAGCAAGAAATGGTAGACTTTTTTTCATTTTATTTAGTTTACAGCTCGAATTAAGTATCAGAAGATATATTACTACTATTAATTGTTACAACTTTTATAATTATTTAATGATTATCCACTTATAACTCTGCTAAATTGTATAATTTATAAATTATATCAAAATAATGTTATTATTTATCTTATTTTTTTGTTGCGATGAACAAAATTTTAAAAAAAAAATTGACGTATTGAATTATTTTTAATTGTAATTTAAATTTTTTTGAAATAAACACAGTTTTAGAAGCATTATTTTCGAAATAATTGATTAAAAGTATGTTTGTAAAATTCTAAAAAAATAGTACAAATAAAAAAATAGTATTTTTTAACATAATTTTTAACCTATTTTTAAACCAACATCGAATATCATGAATGTTCAATCTGTATCTATGATAAAAATGTTTAATAATTTAAAATCGAAGGTTTTAAGCATTTTAGTTTCAATTCTTTTCCTGACCTGGAGCTTTTCAATCAAAGCCCAAAAAGAAGAACTTACGGTGATCAACAACCAATTGCAACAGAATAATTAAAACAAAATGATCTAAACAAAAAATCCTCAATCTAAAGACCGACCATTAATTTATATTTAATTATCTGATTATCAATAATTTATTGATAGTATATGTCTGTTATAAAGGCAGAATAATTTTGCAGGGGCAAAAAGAGGTCTAAGATGCCTCCCCTTTTTCTGATAAAATATAAAATTAAAAATATGAGCTAGAGCTGCCTTCCGGATTTATTTGACAGGTGCTGTGGTACTTTTTCCGGGCTGTCCGTCACAATGAAAAACAGCTCCGGATAAACTAAACCTTGCCGCAGGAGGTATTTTACGGCTATTGTTGATATCATCTATAACGCGATTTCTTGCCGTAAATACTCTGGAGGAAAGGGCTGAAATGACCTATAACACACAGGTACTGGTTTCAATATACAAAATATCGTTGCTCCAGAGCTTATTCTGATGTGTTATAACCGTATTAATAAACCCTCCTTTATATAGAATTCAGATTAAATTAATTTTATTGAAGTAATTTATATCTAGCGATCTGTCAAACCAGAACACTTGAAAAGGTTTTTTTTGCGTAACTTTAAACATTGAAAAAGTTATTGTCCATATTGCTTATTTCAGCCTATCTGATTTCTACAACTGAGTTTTACCAGGTGTTGAAATTACCATTACTTGCAGAGCATTTCAATGAACATAAATTATTGAATCAGGGGACAACATTCTGGGATTTTCTGGTCATGCATTATACAAATAACGATATTAAGTATGCCGATCATGATAAAGATATGCGTCTTCCTTTCAAATCTAATGAAGGTTCTGTACACAGTATCGTATTAACATTTATTCACAGTCCTACTTTACTGACACTTACAAAACCTGTAGTAATTGATTTGAATGAATATAATCTAAGGGAGAATATCTGTTTTAATTCAACCTACCTTTCCAATATCTGGCAGCCGCCTAAATTCTGTTAAACAATTTTTTATTTTTTATTGCCGCTCATAATGATGAGTTGGCCATTTTTTTATCAATAAATTGTTAAACAATACACTATATGTTAAACGCAATTATAGAGTTTTCCGTAAGGAATAAGCTCATTGTAGGATTGTTTGTCATCGGACTTATAGTTTACGGTACTTATCAAACAACCAAACTTCCTATTGATGCTGTTCCTGATATCACCAATAATCAGGTTCAGGTTATCACAGTAGCCCCTTCATTTGGAGCAACAGATATAGAGCGTCTGGTTACTTTCCCAATAGAACTGGCAAACAGTAATATCAAAGGTATTAAGGAGATCAGAAGCTTTTCCAGATTTGGACTTTCATTGGTAACCATTGTCTTCAACGATGATATTGATGTTTACTGGGCAAGGCAGCAGGTTGCAGAGCGGCTTCAGCAGGTACAAACAGAAATTCCTCCAGGAATTGGAACGCCAGAATTAGGACCTATTTCCACGGGTCTGGGTGAAATTTACCAGTATATGGTAAGACCGGCAAAAGGTTATGAAAACAAATATGATGAGACTGAACTCAGGACTATTCAGGACTGGGTTGTCAGACGTCAGTTGCTAGGTGTTGAGGGAGTTGCAGAAGTAAGCAGCTTTGGAGGAAAGTTAAAGCAGTATGAAGTAACTGTTGATCCCAATAAATTACAGTCCATGAATATCACGATTCATGATGTTTTCAACGCATTGGAGCAAGGAAATCAAAATACAGGTGGAGCTTACATTGAAAAAGGTCCGACTGTGCTTTTTATCAGATCAGAGGGTCTTATAGGTTCAAAGGAGGATATAGAAAGCATAAGTATAAAAAGCACAAAAAGTGGATCTCCTATATTCATTAGGGATGTTGCTGAGATCAAAATTGGCTATGCTACAAGGTATGGAGCTATGACATTAAATGATGAAGGAGAAGTTTCAGGTGCGGTTGTTATGATGCTTAAGGATGCAAATAGTAGTGAGGTAATTAAAAATGTTAAAGAGAGAATAGCAATTATTCAAAAGACCTTGCCAAAGGGGGTAATCATAGAGCCATTCCTTGACCGAACAAAAATGGTCAATAATGCCATTTCTACGGTACAAAAAAATCTGATGGAAGGTGCTCTGATCGTTGTCTTCATCCTGGTGCTTTTCCTTGGCAATTTCAGGGCGGGATTATTGGTTGCGTCAGTAATTCCTCTGGCTATGCTTTTTGCAATTATCCTGATGAATACCTTTAAAGTGAGTGGTAACCTGATGAGTTTAGGGGCACTTGATTTTGGTTTGATAGTGGATGGCGCGGTTATTATTGTGGAAGCAGTTATGCATCAGATATCTCATGGTAATAGATTTGCAACTATCAATCGCCTGAGCCAGAAAAACATGGACGAGGAAGTAACAAAATCGGCAAGCAAAATGATGAATAGTGCGGTTTTCGGACAAATTATCATATTGATTGTCTATCTGCCTATTTTGACCTTGCAAGGTATTGAAGGTAAAATGTTTAAACCTATGGCACAAACCGTTGCCTTTGCATTATTAGGAGCTTTCATACTCTCATTAACCTATATTCCGATGATGAGTGCCTGGTTTCTAAGTAAAAAAGTAAAACATAATCCAAATCTATCCGACAGAATCATGTACAAGATAGAGAGGTATTATCAAAATTTACTTTCGAAAATTTTACGTTTTCCAAAAGCAGTTCTGGGAACAATAATTACACTTTTTATTCTTTCAGTATTTGTTCTTTCACGGCTTGGTGGAGAATTCATACCTGCATTGGAAGAAGGCGATTTTGCAGTAGATACAAGGGTGTTAACCGGTAGTAATCTTAACACCACAATTGAAAGCACTACAAAAGCTGCACATATTCTCAAAACTCAATTTCCTGAAGTTTTAAAAGTTGTTACCAAAATAGGAAGCGGTGAAGTACCGACTGACCCGATGCCTATGGAGGCCAGTGATATGATGGTCATTCTCAAAGACAAAAAAGACTGGACATCTGCAAAAACATTTGATGAGCTTGCAGAAAAAATGGGGAAAGCTCTTCAGGATGTGCCTGGGATTACAGCAGGATTTCAATATCCCGTACAGATGCGCTTTAATGAATTAATGACCGGTGCGAGACAAGATGTAGTGTTAAAAATTTTCGGTGAAGATCTGGATACTCTGGCAAAATATGCAGACCATCTGGGTAAAATTGCAAATACAGTGGAAGGTAGTCAGGATTTGTTTGTTGAACCTGTTACAGGAATGCCGCAAATTGTAATTGAATATAACAGAGCCA
>CAMCTU010000104.1 GCA_945878525.1 Sphingobacterium thalpophilum | reverse complement strand
TATTTCAAATGCTTGTTGCCTTTGGCTTTGTGGCACTGACTATGACTATAACGCATTTGGCAGGACCAAAGCGAAAAACTTCTGATAAGTTAATTGCATTTGAGTCGGGTATAAAATCAATTGGAAATGCCCGTCAACCCTTTTCTATTAAGTACTTTCTAGTTGCCATTCTTTTTGTACTTTTTGATATTGAGGTAATTTTTATGTATCCCTGGGCGGTTAACTTCCGAGATTTTGGCGTGAACGGTTTATTGGAAATGTTTGTTTTTATGGGAACACTCCTGCTTGGATTTATCTATATAGTAAAGAAGAAAGCATTGGATTGGGAATAGTGTTTAGACTGTTTCTAAATAATTGGTAAAACAAGTGAAAACATTAAATTTCTTAAATTTGGGCTCATTTTAGACTTATCTGAATTGGGCTTTTTCATTTAAAAAATTATGACTGAAATAAATTTAGTAAAAGCGCCTCCTGGTATTGAAGGTTCAGGTTTTTTTGCTACATCCATGGACAAAGTAGTTGGATTAGCCAGATCACATTCATTATGGCCTTTGCCCTTTGCTACTTCTTGCTGTGGTATTGAATTTATGGCAACAATGGGGTCACATTATGATTTTGCCCGCTTTGGATCAGAAAGACCAAGTTTTTCACCACGTCAGGCAGATTTATTAATGGTTATGGGAACAATTGCAAAAAAAATGGGTCCAGTATTGAAGCAGGTTTATCTGCAAATGGCAGAACCACGCTGGGTTATTGCTGTTGGGGCTTGTGCCAGTAGTGGTGGGATATTTGATACTTATTCGGTTATGCAGGGGATTGATGAAATAATACCTGTTGACGTTTATGTTCCAGGTTGCCCACCCAGACCGGAAGCAATAATTGATGGCTTCAATAAAATACAAGAATTAGTTAAAAATGAGTCTCTTCGAAGGAGGGAGTCAGCGGAATATAAAGAATTATTAGAAAGATACGGAATCCAGTAAATGGGCAAACTCAATAATCAGCAAGTCATTCAAAGTTTAACTTCAGTTTTTGGAGACAGAATCTCTGTACCTTCAGAGCCGTATGGTTTATTAACTTTTGAAACTTCTTCTGAAAATATCAGCGAAGTTCTACGTTTTCTCAAAGAGGAGAAGGACTTGAAATTTAATTATTTGACAGACATAACTGCAATACATTACCCGGATCAGGACTTATCAATTGGCGTAATCTATCATTTGCATAGTTTAACAAATAATATTCGGGTTCGAATAAAAGTATTCATTGATGGCGAAGCACCACATATTCCTACTGCAACCAATCTTTGGGAAGGTGCTAACTGGATGGAACGTGAAACATTTGACTTTTTTGGAGTCATTTTTGACGGACATCCGAATCTGGTTAGAGTTTTAAATGTTGATGATATGTCGGTTTTTCCAATGAGAAAAGAACATCCGCTGGAAGACCCAAATCGTGTTGATAAAAAGGATTATTTCTTCGGAAGATGATGAATCACCCCATATTTACAGATAACGACCCACAGAAGGAAACGTTTATATTAAATCTCGGTCCTACCCATCCGGCAACACATGGTGTTTTTCAGAATGTTCTGGTCATGGATGGAGAGCGTATTATAAGTGGTGTTTCAACAATTGGTTACATACATCGTGCCTTCGAGAAAATTGCCGAACACCGTCCATTTTATCAAATTACCCCTCTTACTGACCGGTTAAATTATTGCTCTTCTCCTATTAATAATATGGGATGGCACATGACAGTTGAGAAATTACTCGGAATTGAAACCCCCAAGCGTGTTGATTATCTCAGAGTAATAGTGATGGAGCTTGCCCGTATCTCTGACCACTTAATTTGTAACGGAATTCTGGGTGTGGATACAGGTGCATTTACGGGCTTCCTTTATCTGATGGAGGAAAGAGAGCATATATATGAAATTTATGAAGAGATATGTGGTGCCAGACTGACAACTAATATCGGGCGTATTGGCGGATTTGAGCGTGATTTTAATGATATTGCTTTTGCCAAGATCAAGAAATTCCTTGTTAAATTCCCGCCTATTCTTAAAGAATTTGAAACTTTATTCAACAGGAACAGAATTTTCATTGAACGGACTTCAGGTGTTGCTGCCGTTGATCCCGAAACCGCTTTAAATTATAGTTGGAGTGGTCCTATTTTACGGGCAACCGGTGTGGATTATGATGTGAGGGTAAATGAACCTTATTCCTCTTATCAGGATTTTGATTTTGAAATCCCGGTGGGTACAAGTGGTGATGTATATGATCGTTACATTGTGCGAAACGAGGAAATGTGGCAGAGTTTAAGAATTATAGAACAGGCATTACAAAAAATTGAAAAAGAACCAAAAGGGGTTTTTCATGCAGATGTGCCTGAGTTTTACCTGCCTCCAAAAGAGGAAGTTTATAATAGTATGGAAGCTTTGATCTACCATTTCAAAATAGTTATGGGCGAGATCGATACTCCAAAAACTGAAGTATATCATGCAGTAGAAGGCGGCAATGGTGAATTGGGTTTCTATCTGGTCAATGACGGAGGTCGTTCACCTTATCGTCTGCACTTCAGAAGACCAAGTTTTATTAACTATCAGATGTATGCTCCAATGAGTGCCGGAATGTTGTTATCCGATGCCATTATCAATATGAGCAGCTTGAATGTAATTGCAGGAGAATTAGATGCTTAGTGTAACTGAACATAAGGAAATTGAATTTTCATCCGCACTGATTAAACAGTTTGATGAGATTGTAACACGTTATCCTCAGGGAAAACAAAAATCAGCCCTGCTGCCAGTGCTGCATTTGGTTCAGGCTGAATACGGATGGGTAAGTCCGGAGGCAATGGATAAAATAGCATCATACCTTCAAATAAAACCAATTGAGGTTTACGAGGTTAGCACATTTTATACCATGTTCTTTCTTCGCCCACAAGGGAAGTATGTTTTGGAGGTATGCCGCACCGGTCCTTGTTGTCTGGTTGGTGCCGAGAAGATCATGGATCATATTGAAAAGACTTTAGGAGTCAAAGAAGGTGAAATTACGGCCGATGGAAAGTTCAGCTGGAGAGGTGTAGAGTGTTTAGCGGCTTGTGGTATGGCTCCGGTGTTACAGATTGGGCCGGAATACACTTTTTATGAACATTTAACGAATGAGAGTGTAGACAAATTGATTGAAACATTAAAGAATAAGATATGAGAAACGAGATGTGAGGATTGAGATAGGGTACCGGTTGAATTTTCACCATCCCTTCTTCAGCCTCCCATCTTTAATCTTGATTAATATGGCGCGTAAGTTATTATTAGAGAATATTAATGTACCTGGAATTCATACTTTCGATGTTTATCGTCAGAATGGGGGATATCGTTCGGTAGAAAAGGCCTTGAAGACCATGACCCCAGATGCGGTAGTTGAAGAGGTGAAAACATCCGGACTTCGCGGACGTGGTGGTGCCGGTTTCCCTACAGGTATGAAGTGGAGTTTTTTGGCAAAACCGGAAGGCCGTGAGCGTTATCTGGTTTGTAATGCTGATGAATCAGAACCAGGAACATTTAAGGACAGATTTCTGATGACTCATATTCCTCATCTTCTAATTGAGGGAATGATTGTTTCCAGTTTCGCTTTAGGTGCTAAAACATCCTATATCTATGTGCGGGGCGAAATGATGCCTCAGATTAGAATTTTAGAGCGGGCAATTGCTGAAGCAAAGAATGCAGGATTTCTAGGAAAAAATATTTTGGGCTCTGGTTATGATCTTGAATTATATGTTCAACCAGGTGGCGGAGCATATATTTGTGGTGAAGAAACCGCCTTGATTGAATCACTGGAAGGTAAGCGTGGTAATCCAAGAATAAAACCTCCATTTCCCGCAATTTCAGGAGTTTGGGCTTGTCCTACAGTGGTTAATAATGTAGAAACGATTGCTGCTGTAGTACCTATTATCAATGATGGTGCTGAGGATTATGCCAAAATTGGAAATGGCAGAAGTACAGGAACAAAATTGATTTCTGCATCTGGAAATCTTAAAAAGCCGGGTGTATATGAAATTGAATTGGGTGTTCCGGTCGAAGAGTTTATTTATTCTGATGAATATTGTGGCGGTATTGCCAATGGAAAAAGGTTAAAGGCTGTTGTTGCTGGAGGTTCTTCAGTACCAATTCTTCCTGCCAATCTAATTCTTAATACAATTAATGGTCAGCCCCGTTTGATGAGTTATGAATCTCTCTCTGATGGAGGTTTTCAAAGCGGAACAATGTTGGGTTCCGGTGGTTTTATTGCTTTTGATGAAGAACAGTGTATTGTAAGAAATACTTGGAATTTCTCACGTTTCTATCATCATGAGAGTTGCGGACAATGTTCTCCATGCCGTGAAGGGACAGGATGGATGGAGAAAGTCCTTCATCGTATGGAGTATGGACATGGTAAAATCAGTGATATAGATCTATTGGTCGATGTTTCTAAGAAAATCGAAGGAAATACTATTTGTCCACTTGGGGATGCTGCTGCGTGGCCTGTTGCCAGTGCAATCCGTCATTTCCGGGATGAATTTGAATGGCATGTTAACAGTCCAAAGGAAGCGCTTGCGAGGAACTATGGTCTTGCAAACTACGCAAATCCTTTGCCAAAATTAGAAGAGGTAGTTAATAGTTAAAATTCAAAATTTTAGACGGTAAGCCTTTTGAAATTTAGCACAGGTTTTGAATTATAAACAATGAGCGAAAAAGTTAAAGTTACTATAGATGGAATAACGGTTGAAGTTGAACCGGGTACAAGTATTCTCAATGCTGCACGTCAGATTGGAGGAGAAATTGTGCCACCTGCCATGTGTTATTATTCTAAACTTGAAGGTAGCGGCGGAAAATGCCGGACCTGTCTTGTTAAAGTAAGTAAGGGATCTGAAAAGGATCCTCGGCCAATGCCTAAGCTGGTTGCATCATGTCGTACTGGTGTAATGGATGGAATGGAAGTACAAAATATCACTTCACCAGAAGTTATTGAGGCAAGAAAAGGGGTAGTGGAGATCTTATTGATCAATCACCCGCTCGATTGCCCGATTTGTGATCAGGCAGGAGAATGCCATTTACAAGATCTTTCTTATGAACATGGTGTTGGTAACACCAGGTATGAATTTGATCGTCGTACCTTTGAAAAAATTGATATTGGGGAAAAGATCCAGTTACACATGACCCGATGTATTTTATGTTATAGATGTGTATACGTTGCAAACCAGATTACTGATAACCGATTACATGGTATTTTAGGCAGAGGTGATACTTCAGAAATTTCAACATATATAGAAAAGGTAATTGAAAACGATTTTTCTGGTAATGTAATTGACGTTTGTCCGGTAGGCGCTTTAACCGATAAAACTTTCCGATTCAAGAATCGGGTTTGGTTTACAAAGCCTGTGGATGCTCATCGCGATTGCCCTACCTGTAAAGGAAAAGTAACTTTGTGGTATAAAGGAGATGAGGTATTGAGAGTTACAGGTCGTAAAGATCAATTTGGTGAGGTAGAAGATTTTATTTGTAATACCTGCCGCTTCGAAACAAAAAATACCAGCAGCTGGATTATTGAAGGTCCGCGTCATATTGCACAAACCTCAGTAATATCCTCTAATCATTATGAATTTGTTCCATTACCTGTGATCAAAGAAAATCAGGTTTTGATTGAAGCAAATAAAATCGAATTTGAACGAGCTACAAAAATCTGATGGAACTAGAGTTTATAATTGAGAAATTCGGACTAATTTTAGTCATATTTTTAGTTAGTCTTACCATTGCTGCCTATTCCACACTTGCTGAGAGAAAGATTGCAGGTTTCCTTCAGGACAGGGTTGGGCCCAACAGGGCGGGTCCCGGTGGAATGTTCCAGCCACTTGCTGATGGACTCAAAATGTTTTTTAAGGAAGAAATTATTCCTACAGATTCGAGTAAGGCTCTTTTTATTTTAGGGCCATCTCTCGCATTGTTTACATCCTTTCTTGGTAGTGCTGTTATCCCCTGGGGTCAGGATGTCGAGCTATTGGGTCGACAGGTTAGTTTACAGATTACGGATATCAATGTTGGAATACTCTATATTTTTGGAGTAGTTTCATTGGGTGTTTATGGAATTATGATCGGGGGTTGGGCTTCAAATAATAAGTTTTCTCTTATGGGTGCTGTTAGGGCCGCTTCCCAAAGTATCAGCTATGAAATTCCGATGGGATTATCTATTATAGCTCTGCTTATGCTCACCAATACCCTTAGTATGAAGGAAATAGCTGAGCAACAGCATGGAATTAACTGGAATATTTTTTATCAGCCTGTCGGATTCCTTATTTTTCTTATTTGTTCTTTTGCAGAAACCAACCGAACTCCTTTCGATTTACCTGAATGTGAGACTGAACTTGTGGGTGGTTACCATACTGAATATTCGGGTTTCAAAATGGGAGCGTTTATGTTCGCCGAGTATCTGAATATGTTTTTGGCTTCTGCGGTAATGTCAACATTATATTTTGGTGGTTATAATTATCCCGGGATGGATTTTGTAAATGAACTGCTTGGGCCTTTGTTCGGACCATTAATTGGAATGGGTGTCCTGATTCTGAAGATCTTTGCATTCATCTTCCTGTTTATGTGGGTGAGATGGACTGTACCTCGTTTCAGATACGATCAGTTGATGAATCTCGGATGGAAAATTTTAATCCCTCTGGCAATTGCCAATATAGTAATTACCGGTATAGTGATTACACTAATTGACAAATTATAATTGGTCTAATTGACCGCTTAATCAATAATTAAAACCCCGTTGAGGAGGATTTAGGGTTTATGGAACCATTAAGTAACAGAAAAAAAGTTTTAGAACAGAAACCGATGAATTTCTGGGAGAGGTTATATCTTCCGGCAATATTCCAGGGGATGGGAATAACTTTCAAACACATGTTTAAAAAGAAGGAAACTATTTTTTATCCCGAGGTTGAACGTGAGTTTTCTGAGAATTGGAGAGGAATGCATTCACTGAAAAGGGATGAAGAAGGTCGTGAGCGTTGTACTGCATGCGGACTCTGTGCACTTTCTTGTCCGGCAGAAGCAATTACTATGATTGCAGCAGAACGTCAGAAAGGTGAAGAAGCTTTTTATCGAGAAGAGAAATATGCAGCTGTCTATGAGATCAACATGTTGCGTTGTATATTTTGCGGATTGTGTGAAGAAGCCTGTCCTAAAGAAGCAATCTATCTGGATGGGCCAATTGTCCCTGCAGACTACCTCAGAAAAGATTTTATCTATGGTAAAGATAAGTTGGTTGAGGAGCCTATGAGGGTTCAGCAGGACTAATATTTTTAAATTGAGGAGGCCGGAACCTGTAATTATTTCGGCAGAAATTATACCTTTACCCAAAATAGGAGTGAAGATTAAATTACCTTGTTAATGAGTATATCTCTTTTTTATTTTGTTGCTTTCTTAACTTTATTCTTCGCCCTTTTGGTGATTTTTTCGAAGAATCCCGTACATAGCGTGCTCTACCTGATTGTCACCTTTTTTACATTCACTCTGCATTATATTATGTTGAATGCACAGTTTCTTGCTATAGTGAATTTCATAGTATACATGGGTGCAATTATGGTACTCTTCCTTTTTGTCCTCATGTTACTCAATCTGAATGAAGGTTCAATCGGTTCGAAATCCAATCTTCTTAAAATGGTAGGTGTTATAGCTGGGATGTGTCTGGTAATCACACTTATTGGATCTGTAAAGGCATTGAATGCATCTAATCCTCTGGTTCTTCAGACTCAGGATTTGGGCCTTGTAAAAAACCTGGGAAAGGTCTTGTTCAGCAAATTCCTTTTACCGTTCGAGATTTCATCTATTCTCTTACTTTCAGCTATGGTCGGGGCTGTTTTATTAGCTAAAAAAGATATTAAACAAGGGTAGACTATGGAAAACGTAACTCAGGCAATTCAAGGTGTACCTTTAAATCATTACATTCTTTTAAGTACAATCATTTTTGCAATTGGCGTAATTGGCGTGTTGATCCGCAGAAATGCAATTGTTATTTTCATGTCGATAGAATTGATGTTAAATGCTGTAAATCTATTACTCACTGCATTTTCAGTTCATCATAATGATCCTTCAGGTCAAGTTTTTGTTTTTTTTATTATGGCCTTAGCAGCCGCAGAAGTGGCTATTGGTTTGGCCATAATTGTAATGGTTTACCGAAATATTAACTCAACGGATGTAAATATTTTGAATAAACTTAAGTGGTGATTTTTTGCTGATATTCAATCTGCCAGATAGCAAAAAGATTGATTGGGTGATTAATATGATAATTAGCATATAATAATGATAAATTTAGTTTGGTTAGTACCTTTATTTCCACTTTTGGGTTTCCTTATCAACGGATTAGGCCGTAATATACTGCCCAAAGCAGCTGTTGGATTTGTGGGTTGCCTTTCTGTTCTCGCCTCTTTTGCAGTCAGTTTGGGAATTTTCTTTGAACTGAATTCAGCAGAAGCAAAATCATTCATTGTCCCAATCTTTGACTGGATAAGTGCAGGAAATGTGAAGATTCCTTTCTCTTTTCTGATTGATCCGCTAAGTGCAATAATGTTATTGATTGTAACTGGAATCGGGTTTCTGATCCATGTATATTCTACAGGATACATGCACCACGATACAGGTTTCGGAAAATTTTTTTCCTATCTGAATCTGTTCATATTTTTCATGCTGCTATTGGTGCTTGGGTCCAATTATGTGATTATGTTCATAGGATGGGAAGGCGTAGGCTTATGTTCTTACCTGCTGATTGGATTCTGGTTCAGCAACCCATCGTACGCAAGTGCTGCAAAAAAGGCTTTCGTTATGAACCGCATTGGTGATTTAGGCTTTCTTATTGCGGTTTTTCTGATTTTCACAACTTTTAACAGTGTAGAGTTTGCTTCTGTTTTTCCGCAGGCAGCAAATATGGTCTCGGGCGACTCAGTTCTAGTTTTGATTACCGCCTTACTTTTTGTAGGAGCGATTGGAAAATCAGCACAAATCCCGCTGTTTACCTGGTTGCCTGATGCTATGGCCGGCCCAACTCCAGTATCAGCCCTTATCCATGCAGCAACAATGGTTACTGCCGGTATTTATATGATTGCCCGGTCCAATATCTTATTTACACTTGCTCCTGCAACTTTGGGAATAGTAGCCATTATTGGTCTTGCTACCTTATTTCTTGCGGCTGCAATTGCTGTAACTCAAACTGATATCAAAAAAGTATTAGCTTATTCTACAGTTTCTCAGTTAGGGTATATGTTCCTTGGATTGGGAGTTGGTGCTTACACCGGTGCTTTTTTTCATGTAATCACCCATGCGTTTTTTAAAGCTTTACTATTCCTTGGTGCAGGGTCCGTAATTCATGCTATGAGTAATGAACAGGATATGCGAAATATGGGTGGATTAAAAAAGAAATTGCCAATAACCTACCTGACCATGATGATCGGTACTATTGCTATTGCAGGTTTACCTCCTTTTTCCGGATTCTTTTCAAAAGATGAAATACTTGCGCAGGTTTATGAAAATAATAAGGTTTTCTGGCTGATCGCTCTTGTTGGTGCAATGTTCACTTCATTTTACATGTTTCGTATGATGTATCTAACATTTAACGGAAAGTTCAGAGGAACAACTGAGCAGGAGCATCATCTGCATGAATCACCGGCATCTATGACAATTCCTTTAATAGTTCTGGCAATATTGTCAGCTTTAGGTGGATTGATTGGTATTCCTGCAGTATTTGGTGGAAGTCATTGGTTAGCCGCTTTCCTTGCACCTGTTTTTGAGGTTTCAGCTTCTAAATCAGTTGTCCACACGCTGGACCATACTATTGAATATACACTTATGGCTGTTTCTGTTGGTGCAGCAATCATTGCAATGCTTTATGCCTATAACCGTTATGTCAAGCAATCTCATATTCCGGTTGATGAAATCACCGGTCGTAGCGGACTTGCAAGACTCTCTTATAATAAGTTTTTTATAGATGAGATCTATGACACCATCATCACACGTCCACTTAATTCTTTGTCTGGCTTCTTTTTCAAAATTGTTGATAAAGCAGGAATAGATGCTCTTGTTAATGGCTTTGGAAAAGGAGCAATGGAGGCAAGTAAAACTTTTAGATTACTTCAATCCGGTATGGTAGGCTTTTACATCTTAATGATGGTAGCCGGGATCATTGCCTTACTGGTTTATAGTATGTACAAATTTTAATATTAATGAGTAGAACAATTTAAATGGAAATATTACTGTTACAAATTTTTATTCCACTCATAGCTGCACTGGTCATACTCCTTTCAGGAAATACAATAGTGAAGGGACTTTCAGGGGTATTTTCTCTGGTATCCTTTGTTATTACTATTTTTTTGTATCTGAATTTTGTTCCGGATGCAAGCACT
>CAMCTU010000103.1 GCA_945878525.1 Sphingobacterium thalpophilum | reverse complement strand
TAAAGCAAAAAGTGAATCTATTGGAAAACTTCCGGTCAGCGGAAGCAGTGTTAAAGTCTTTATCAGGTCTCTTCTTTTCATGTGTTCTGTTGACTGTTTGTGTTGCCTATTATTTGTTGTCTGAAGTCTGATGTCTGAAGTCAGATGTCTGACCTCCTACCTCAGACCTCCTACCTACTGGCTAAACCCCCTAATATACGGCCGTGCCGGTGGACGCTCTCCCTTGTTGAATTGAGCTCCACGCGTTGTTTTGTATGTCATATTCAGGAATGGAGTTTCAATACGGCGACCTACTGCAGCGTATTTACTTCCCTGCCAGTTTGATTCCATATAAAGGTTTGTAATCCCGGTTGTGAGAAGTAAGCGCTCAGCATTGAAAGGTTCTTTTTTGGTCAGCATCATTTCTACGATCCAGTGCGGTTGTGCATTAGATGCATGATATTGGTCGAATGGTCCGGGGAATCCAAGTAAAGATACGATTGCTGGTTCTTCCCTGCCTTCAATCTCGCCGGCGTAAGTCCATCCGGATAAGGGAACACCAATGATTGCCGCCTTCGTTCCATCATTGTATTCAATTACGCAAATATTGGTTCTTGGATTCGCCTGATAAGTCTCCGCCTTCAATTCCAGTCTTTTGGCTACCGCTTCCAGTAGATTAGCTGCCCAGCTGTTGCGTTCCACCCACTTCCATGATTCAGGTCCGCGGATGGATTGAATGGATTTCACACCAGTTTCACCACCTTTTCTACGTTCTACAAATGCATGAAGCAATTCAATACAATGAAATATAGCTCCCTCATCCGGTGCAGCTCCAACTACAATTGAATGCTTTATTGGCGTATCTATTTCCAGTTCTATCTCGGGCTTACGATAATAGACTGGAAGTAATGAACCCCCGGTTAGTGGAAAACCAAGTTCACGCGATTTATCAAACATCCATTTCGCATCATCCCAGTTATAGGAAAAGTGTTTATCGTTGAAAACCGGTACTGATCGCTTACTTTGTTCAAAAATATGGATTACCTGATTGTACATCCACCAGCGTGGCAGGAGCCAATGGCCCTTAAGATCGGTAGCATAGTCACCATGTTCACCAACTATAACTACGCCATCTACCGCAAGTTCCTTACCCCCCAATGTTAAAGCTTCAGCTATCGTTTTAAAGACCGGGAAACCTTTGGCTCTGGCAACCTTTTGTCCGAGTTGACTACTATCATGCTGATGAAGGTAAAGCGATACCACCTCTACCCGGGATTCAACATAAGCTCCCTGCCACCAATATCCATCAATAAGTTTGTTTACGAGCCAGTCGGCATGTGATCTTGTTGCTGCCCAATACGTTGCCAAAACAGCAATACGAGGTTTTTTATCTTGTGTCTGTCCGATAGCATCACCTGAGATGCCAGTTAGTGCCGCCAAACCTGCTATTCCGCCTATTCCCAGCATTTCACGACGGGTAAAGTTTGGGTTTGACTCTATAATTTCATTGATTGGGAATGAATCGTGCTCCATGGCAGTTTTTTTTATTGATTGTTGCGTATTCTTTTTTATTTGTTCAATTGTTTTGAGGCCTGAGGTCTGAGGTCGGAAGTCTGAGGTCGGAAGTCGGAAGTCGGAAGTCTGAGGTCGGAAGTCGGAGGTCGGAAGTCTGAGGTCGGAGGTCGGAAGTCTGAAGTCTGAGGTCGGAAGTCTGAGGTCTGAGGTATGAGGTCTGAAGTACTTAGCTCAGACCTCCTGCCTCAGACTTCTTATTGATCAAACCCCCGAATATACGGTCTTGCAGGTGGTCTTTCTCCCTTGCTGAACTGTGCTCCTCTGGTTGAACGGTATTTTATATTCAGGGCAGGGGTTTCGAGGCGGCGTCCCACGGCAGAGTATTTACTGCCCTCCCAATTTGATTCCATATAGTGGTTTGTAATTCCGGTCGACAGAAGCAGACGTTCGGCATTGAATGGTTCCTTCTTAGTCAGCATCATTTCTACGATCCAATGTGGTTGTGCATTGGAGGCGTGATATTGATCGTAAGGACCAGCCCAGCCCAGCATCGAGATAATGGTAGGCTCATTTCGTCCTTCAATCTCACCGGCATAAGTCCATCCCACACCCCGGCCACCGATTACCGCTGCTTTTGTTCCGTCATTATACTCTATGACACATATATTGGTTTGGGGCTCTTCCTGAAAATGTCCGGGCTTGAAGTCAAAGCTTTTGGCAACGGCATCAAGCAGCTTGGACGCCCATGGATTGCTTGCTACCCATTTCCAGGCCTCTGATCCGCGGATGGATTGTATTGTTTTAACACCCGACTCACCACCTTTGCGGCGCTCAACAAATCCCTGAAGCACGTCAATAGCATGGAAAATGCCCCCTTCATCTCCGGCGCCACCAATTACAATTGAATGCTTTATTGGCGTATCGATGTCAATTTCGATCTCAGGTTTGCGGAAGTAAATTGGAATTGAAGAACCCCCTGTTAAAGGAAAATTCAGCTCTCGTGATTTGTCAAACATCCACTTTGCATCATCCCAATTGTAGGAGAGGTGCTTGTCGTTAAAAACCGGCACTGAACGTTTACTTTGTTCAAAAACTTTAACTACCTGCTGGTAGATCCACCAACGTGGTAACAGCCAGTGCCCCCTGAGGTCGGTTGCATATTCTCCGTGTTCTGCTACGATCACCACGCCATCCACAGCCAATTCCTTGCCACCTAGCGTTAGGGCTTCAGCTACAGTCTTAAAGACCGGAATACCTTTCGCTTCAGCTACTTTTTGACCAAGCAAACTCGCGTCATGCTGGTGTATGTAAACAGAAACAACATCCACCCGTGAAGGCATGTAGGCACCATCCCACCAATAACCGTCAATCAGCTTGTTTACAATCCAGTCTGCATGTGATCGCGTGTAAGCCCAGTAACTGGCCAGAACGGCGATACGAGGCCGGCTTTGCTGAGTACTCGGAAAAGCAGCAGCTGCGGCATTCCCCGCAAAGGCTGTTAAACCTGCTATACCCGCAATTCCAAGCATTTGTCGTCTGGAAAACATTGGATTTGTATCCATTAGTTCAGTGATCGGGAAGGAATCTGGAGCACTTGTTGCAATTTCGGATTGTTTCTTTGCCATAAGTTTTTATTTCTTGATTGGGATAGGATATTTTATCTTCTGATTTAATCTGTATCCTTAAACTAAATTAGCAATAATTCAATGATTAGTATTGAATTTTTACCCTGTTATGTAACAAATCTGTTGAGAGAGAATTGAGGTTTTCTTGAGGAATATTGTTGATACTTTCCGTAGAGTTTCCATCGATTACCAAAATTGATTTTCCAGTACAACAGAAATTAGCTGTTGTACAGTTTTAGCGCAGCGCCTATACGGATTGTCAAATAACAAGGAGTCTTCAGACTAATTTTGCAATATCAATTTTTCATAAACTCTGATCAGGCCTCAAAGGAGGAAGTGGCAAAACAGAAAGCAGTTAAGAATTACATCAGCGGGTTACAAACCCGCCTTATCTGGAATTCGGGACATATCGAACAGCGGATTAAGGAGCGACCATGATAAGATTTTGGAAAGCAATACCTGTGTGCCATCGGTTAGTTCAGCCCTTTCCTCCGGAGTATTTCCGGCAAGAAATTGCGTTCTATTTCAAATTACCATTGGCCGGAAGATACTTCCTCTGGCAAGGTTTATTTTACCTGCTGCTGTTTTTCATCGGGATGGACAGACCGGCATAAGGGCCAAATGCGATTTTTAATCAGCGGGTTACAAACCCGCCTTATCTGGAATTCGATATGCCTTTCAGAACATATCGAACACCGGAATAGCGAAAAAAGCGATTTCTATGATTTGAACAATTTTTCGTACTCTTCGACATCACCGACCTTATTCACCAGTGCTTTTTCCATTAATTGATCTGAAATTGCATCTAATACTTGCATCCTTTCACTCATAGGTAAATCCCGGTCTATCCAAAGTTTTGCGCATTTTTCAGTCAACAGGCAGGGCATACGATCATGAATGTTTTTCATAAATTCATTCGGACTGCGGGTAATGATCGTACAGCTGTTGATGATCTCGCCGGTAGATTGATCCGTCCACGAATCCCACAATCCGGCCATGAGAGTGAATTGCTGTTCTTTCATTCGGATCAGAAAGGGCTGTTTCAACTTCCCCTTTTCATCTAGCTTTTTCCATTCATAGAATCCATCTGTTATAATAATGCAGTGGCGTTTACCCAATAAATTTTTCCAGGTAGCTGCTTCCTGCAGATTTTCCAGACGCGCATTAAAGCTGCTGAATTTGGGTTTCTCTTTGGCCCAAAATGGGATCAAGCTCCAGTAAAAATATTGTAATTCGGCTGGTTTTTCATCAGTGATAATTGGCAACTCTACCGTGGGAGGCAGATTTATCCCTCCTGGTTTGATCAATGCATCCGCATATTTAAGTTGCAGCTTCTTTGATATAAATTTCTGGTCTGAAGTTGATACTCTGCCACACATGTTATAAAATTTGTAAATCGTATTGAATAACTTCAAGGATCATGAAGCTAAAAGTTTAAATCAGAAAGTTTAAAGCTGGCTCACTGCTAGCAGTCTATTGATCTCTTATCCTCCTTATCGTATTCCAATATATCACCAGGTTGACATTCCAGAGCCTTATAAATTGCCTCCAGCGTACTGAAACGAATTGCGTGAGCTTTTAGCTTAAAGTTTCACTCATCATTTTCCTTGATCCCAGCAAAGCCAGCAAGGTAAGTCCTGCGGCAATGGTCAGGTAATAACCCACATAGGCAAGTCCGTAATTCTGTGCAAGCGTAGTGGCTAAATAAGGCGTTAGAGAGGCACCCAAAATCCCGGCGAGGGTAAATGCCAGTGAAGCTCCGGTATAACGTACCGGTGCAGGAAAGATTCCTGCCAGTGCAGTGCCGATTGGTCCGTAACTAAGTCCCATCAGGAACATGCCCAGTGATAAAAATACCCCCGTCAGAAACAAATTATCTGAGATAAATATAAATGCGAATATCAGTCCGAATAACATAATCCCAATAGTTGCTGCAACGAGCATTTGATTACGTCCGTATTTATCTGCCAGCCAAGCAGATAGTGGTATTCCCAATCCGAAGAACAGCATCGAGATCATTTGCAGGATTAGGAAATCGCTTTTGGTATAATTTAGCGCAGTTGTACCCCAACTCAGTGTAAATACAGTCATTAAATAAAATAGCAGGAAAGTAGTAATCGTAGCCAGTGTACCCAGGGTAATAGCTTTTGTATGTTTTACAAATACATCTTTAACCGGCATTTTTGATTGCTGCTTACTGTCAACTACTTTCATAAAATCAGGAGTTTCGGTAATTTTTAAACGGACATACAATCCCACAAATACGAGCAATGCGCTAGCTATAAAGGGTATGCGCCAGCCATAGTTGATAAAATCGCTATCATTCATCGTTCTGCTCAGGATAAAAAATGAACCTGTTGACAAGAGGAAACCGATAGGTGCACCTAATTGCGGGAACATACCATACCAGGCTTTTTTGTGTGGAGGGGCATTTTCTGTCGCGAGTAAAACTGCACCTCCCCATTCACCACCCAGGCCCAATCCCTGTCCGAAACGAAATACCGCCAGTAAAATTGGGGCAGCAATACCTATTGATGCATAACCCGGCAGTAGTCCGATGGCTACAGTAGATGGCCCCATAGTCATGAGTGCTGCAACGAGTGTGGCTTTACGACCTTTCCGGTCGCCGAAATGCCCGAATAATGCTGCACCCAATGGTCTTGCAAAAAAAGCAAGTGCAAAAGTAGCCAGCGATTCGAGTGTAGCCATAGCCGGATCTGAAGCCGAGAAAAACAATTTAGGAAAGACCAATACTGCTGCAGTGGCATAAATGTAAAAATCAAAAAACTCAATGGTGGTACCGATAAGACTTGCTGCTAATATGCGGCGTACCGGATTTGCTTGAACAGGTGGCTGGGACATAGACTCAAACATAGCAAATTTGAGGCTATTTTTAGCTGCTTATGACGGGGAAATTGTAATAATTTAAATTGAATCTGTTACAGATGTAAGGGATTTTATTGACTAATCCGTAGATGCGCTGCGCTGAAACTGTACAACAGCTAATTTCTGTTGTACTGGAAAATCAATTTTGGTAATCGATGGAAACTCTACGGAGAGGGGGCAGTCCGGTAATAGAACCAAAGGCCATTTTAAACAAACCCGGGTGGCAGCTCTATCTTTTTTGCCATAAGAATCTCATGATAAAATTAAATTTCTGGCAAAAAAATAGGGCAGAACACGGGGCTGTCATGAGCGAAGAGAAACAGACCTTGCTTTCCAAAAGGAGAGAAAAACTTCAGTCTAAACTTAGCCCAGCAAGATTTTATATCGAACTCACGTTAATTTTATTCAATATTATTTGTTTCTCCTTACCTCACCACAATCTGATCTGTATAAACCGAAAGCGGCTGCCCTGAACGGATATGCCAGGATGGAGTTTTTAATAAACTTTCTGCATGGACTTTAATATACCTGGCTTTCGTTCCTGCTTTCATTTCCGCGAGGAATGGGAGATATGAAATTTTTATTATTTCCGGGTTTTCAAGTGGGTTTGGATTGTTAGAATTAGTAATTGTGATGGCTTCACTGTATTCCTTACCATCTAAAGAAAGTGAATAGCTTACAAATTTGGGCAAGGCAAACAAATGCCAGTCGGGTTGTGCCTGCGGGTTCAGGAAATCCATGTTTACAGAGTTGACAGGTATGACTTCTCCCAGATCAAGCACGAAATCCATATGCTCTGCGGTACAATGTACCCAGTTCTGATCGGCTTCCTGCCAGGATTCATAGGAGGCAAAAATGCCATCGGTCAGACTTTCTAAAGCTTTCGATTTCGAGTTGGCTTTACTTATAGGGATGATCTTTTTCCGGAATGATTTAGTAGTGCTGATTTCTTCCATATTATTGAATACCCGCCTATAAGATGCGCGGTAGTGCTCAGGTGTTCCGCTTCTTTCCCGCACCAGTTTGACATTATTCTGGGTGCATCCATCCGCAAAACTATTGACCAGGGTTTTAAATTCGGGTTTGGGTAAAACCTTTCCGACACTATCCCTGCTGAACATACTTCTTTCGGTATTGATTTCCGTGCGTCCTATTTGTATTTCGGCATACATCACAGGTAAACGGGCAACTTTAACACGCCTTACCAGTTCGGGGTGTGCAGCTACAGCCTTTTCTGCTTTATCGAAAAGCTGCTTGTATTGCTGCATCATTTCTGCTGACAGATAAGTGTTTTTAGCATGGATGGGATCCCCAAAAATACTGAGTACCATGCCGCTCTTTATAAGCGATTCCTGCATACTATCAATATATTGCCGTATAAACGGAGCCGCAGTGACGAAATATCCTTTTAAAAATTCATTGATAATGGCTTTATCATCTGCATCAGGATTCCACATTAACTTGCAGATCAGGTAGGAGCGGAGCAGGGCCATTTCGGCTGCGGCTTCGTTGTTTGCCTGCATGAATAAAGCATTGACGCGATTATCTGTATAGAATTTAATATTAGGTTTTAAGGTATACAGATTTGGGAACGGGGATACATAATTGGTGAACTGTATATTGTAATCCCATATAATGATGTCTTTTGAAAGGGCACCCCAGTCTTTCAGATCCTGAGAAAAGGCGGGGTCTGTGACATAAACCGGAGCCTGACGCGAACTTTCAATGTTACAGAGCATAATATTGACATTGGGCTCAATCTGGATATTTTTCGGAGCCTTACGTGAATACCAGTAAGCAAGTGTTGAGATGATCTTATCAGGAATTTCCCTTGCAACCTGATTCACAAAATGTATGATCGAACCACTTGGAACATTACCGTATTTTTCATTCAATGCTTTACATCCATCACATTGGCAATATCTGTCGTTATCATCCTGACTTACAGACCAATAGCTGGAATTTGGTTTTTCCTTTATTTTAATTTTCAGGCTGGCAACCAGAAGCCTTAAAACCTCGGGGTTCGACAGACATAACTGTGTTCCTGGCCGTCTTATGCCATCAATCAATGAATAATATTCGGGATGACTTTTAGCATATTCCTGCTGTGGAACCAGTGTATTAAAAGTATGTACAAACAATCCCCAATCATCCCTTGATGAAAGCTTATGCCAGTCGGAATACTCCTGATCAGCCATTTGACTGTAAGAAGTGGTTCTGTATTTGATTTTTGGTTCAATTACCTTATCAGTCTTTGTAGGTTTAAAGCTGGTATCGCCCGGACTATCTGCAGTTTCGGGTGAGTATTTTCTAAAGCCCAATCCTTCTAGCAGGTCATAAACACCAAACAGCAATCCTCTTTTTGTACCTCCGGCTATGATGAAATTTTCACCTTCAATTTTCCGGATAAACCCTGCTTCCGGGATATTACCGCTATTGATTTGTTGGGCCTTGGCATAATCGGTTTCGCCGAGATAAATCCCGTTTATAATTTTGGATTCTCCTTCTGCTACAATTTGAATCGCTTTTTTTGATAGTTTGGATAAATATAATTGTAAAGCAAGACCAGCTTCCTTTTCGATCAACGCGGCTCTCATTGGAAGGATAATCTGATAATCTAAAATACCATCATCTGTCACTTGCCTGCCCAAAAGACTATTCTTCAATTCCGCACTCAGTAAATCCGGCAGAAAAGTCAATCCCGCTGCTACAATGCCTGTGTTCTTTAAAAAATTTAGTCTTGATATATTCTTAGCTGTATCTTTTTTCATGTACATAATTCCTTGTATATTTTACTATCCCAAATTGTGTTCTCTAATACTGAATCACCATTCTCAACTCTCCATGCTCAACTAAATGGCTGAGTTCCCTCCTGCGTCTGGATGACATGGTGGTTTGATTCACGCTCCGATTTTAATTGTCAACTGTCAATTGTCAACCCGATTGTTATCGGCTGTCCACTCAATTTTAAACTCCGGATTGTCAAACACATTCTTTGAAAATTTATAATTACTGTAGCTGTCAATATCAATAAAACCATCTTTGTCAATAAAAATTCCGCTAATTTTTACATCAGCGCCAATTTTTAACCCTTGAACCATCGCTTTTTTATTTTTATATAATATAGTGCTCAAAACAATAGATTTTTCTGCTGATTTATTAGAGGAATCGAGAGGGATACTGAAATTTACTTCTGTATATGTTGGTTTTTCGATTATTTCAATCAGTTTGGCCTGCCAGGAATCAAATTTTAAGGACAGACTATCTTTTACATAAGTTTTGGTTAAAAGTATTCCATTATTGAGCTGGACACTCCGATTAGCCTCATCCGATGAATTAACTGCATTCCGGATGAATTTCACATAATTTACAAAATTGATCTGATCCTTCGGATCTGGTTGTTCTGTATTTTGTCCGCAAGAAACCAAAAGGAATAAGATGCCTGTGATAATGAAATTTCTCATATTTTTTTATTGTTGAGTATCCTAATGGTTAGATTTATCAAAATACTACAGATTTCATTAAATGTAGCCAATGGCTCTTAAAATTCCAATAATTCCAACAATTATCCAAAACACATTTAGCAGGCTATAGGCACGGTCCTTTTTTAGAATTGCGCACCAGGAAAGCAGAATAGCATCAATAGTATTGAAAATCCACACAAAAAGAAATGGACTATCAGGACCAAGCCAGCTGACCAGGGTAAAGCTGAAAATCCGCATAATGACCCCAATCATTTCAAAAGCCTTTATATTTCGTAGGATAAATTGATTCATAGATTTCTGAAACTAAGTATTTGCTGCTTTAAATTGTAAATATTATTTCGATTTTAGGGTAGATGAACTAGTAATGGCAATAAATGAATTTTTAGAGAGCGAATGCCCATTCTTTATTCGAAACTGAATGGCAATGTCAGCAACCTTAGCCCGTTTATTGACTGCGGAGTAGGATTTGCCGGGTTTTGGTAAATTTTCGAGATCGATTTTAAGGGCATCAATAATTTGTAGGATGTCCATTGGTCATTATTGCGTTCAGTCGCAAAAATACACAACTCAAAGGAAATGCCATTGAGTTCATTAAAAAAGGACAAGCCCTATAATCAGAGTTTGTCCTTCAGAATACATATTTTGAATTATTCCGGCCTGAGTAGTGTCCTGCTTACGCTTGACTTCTCAATTTTATCCCTGGAATAATAGATAGGGAAATGCTGATCTTTAGCCCAAGGCTCAAATAGATTTCTGTAAAATGGACTCGCAGGATCACCAGATTGCCCGGGTCCATTAGTTGCAACTGCGGCATCCCAATCACCGGTATTAACGATTATTCGGAAAGAGGCTCCGGCATTTTGACGTAAATTCCCGCTGGTTGATCCCGGTGTATCGCCATAGCCCCCACGAGGTAGCGGACCCAGATCAAGCTGAGCTTTTATACTGTCCTTTACGAGCTGACCCAATGCATGAGCCATGTATGTATGCTTATATTTTTCCTG
>CAMCTU010000102.1 GCA_945878525.1 Sphingobacterium thalpophilum | reverse complement strand
TTTGCTGTAAGGGAAGGAGTCGAACCTTCACGAAGCAGTTATTTCCCGGTTAAGGTATTTCCCAGATCTTCGCCACCGAGACGAGGAGGTGTGTCTGCCAAATTTCACCACCTTACAGTGTGTTAACAATATTCTAAATTGCTTCCCATAAATATATGACTAGAGTCTAATTTTTACAAATATTTTAATAAACTATTTTAATTATTACGTAAACTATAATTATATTGCAAAATAATTAATAATTCTATAATAAAAATGGATAATAGAAGTCAAAATTTCGAACTTGACAATCTGGACACACAGATACTCTGCATATTAATGGAAGATGCAACAATTCCTTACACTGAAATTGCAAAGAAATTAATTGTTTCGGGAGGGACTATTCACGTTAGGATGAAAAAAATGCAGGACATGGGTGTTATAAAAGGATCTCATCTTATTATTGATCCACAAAAGATTGGCTATGACATATGTGCATTTTTAGGAATTTATCTTGAAAAGGGATCGCAATATAAGGATGCTGTGGAAAACCTCAAAAAAATAAAAGAAGTGGTAGAGCTACATTATACAACCGGCTCATATAGTATGTTTGCCAAGATAATTTGCAGGGACACCAATCATTTAAGGCGGGTGTTAAATGAAGACATACAAGGTGTAAAGGGAATTCAGCGAACCGAAACCCTCATTTCACTCGAAGAAAGTATTAAACGCCAGATCACACTTTAACTCTCAAACAAAGCAAAAAAGCCTCCCAAAATTATTCCTGGAAGGCCTCTTTTGTTTATTTTGTTTCTATTATGCTTCTTTGTAAAGAACACTTTTTACGGCAGCAACTACCCTTTCTGGATTTGGAAGTGCTTCTTTGATTAATGTTGGTGCATATGGAAGCGGAACATCAGCACATGTAACTCTTAATACCGGAGCATCCAAATAATCAAATGCATCTTTCTGAACTTTGAAAGCAACTTCAGTAGCGATTGACCCTAATGGCCATGCCTCTTCAACAAAAACCATACGATTGGTTTTCTTAACCGAATTAATCACAGTTTCGTAATCAATGGGGCGAATAGTACGTAAATCAATCACTTCAGCATTAATGCCCTCCTTGTTTAAATCTTCAATCGCAGGCATAACCACTCTCGAAAGCATCTTTCCAAAGGTTACGATAGTTACATCAGTTCCTTCTTTAACAATATTAGCTTTTCCGATCGGCAGATAATATTCCTCTTCAGGAACTTCTCCTTTATCTCCATACATCACTTCTGATTCCATGAAAATTACCGGATCCGGATCAAGAATGGATTGTTTCAATAATCCTTTTGCATCATATGGTGTAGATGGAACAACAACTTTTAATCCCGGGCAATTCGCATACCAACTGTCAAAGTTTTGAGAGTGCTGAGCACCCAGCTGACCTGCATTTCCAGTGGGACCACGAAAAACTATAGGGCATGAAAACTGTCCACCACTCATACTCAGCACTTTTGCCGCTGCATTAATCACCTGATCAATAGCAACAAGAGAGAAATTAAAAGTCATGAACTCAACTATCGGACTCAATCCGTTCATTGCAGCACCAATGCTTATTCCGGCAAAACCTAATTCAGCAATCGGAGTATCAATAATCCTTTTAGCACCAAACTCATCGAGCATTCCCTGGCTAACTTTGTATGCTCCGTTATAGTCAGCAACTTCTTCACCCATTAAAAAGATCTTATCGTTCTTACGCATTTCTTCATTTAATGCTTCACGAAGTGCCTCTCTGAATTGTATTTCTCTCATGTGTAAATTCAAATTTGGATGCAAATATAAGTTTAAAGTTCGAAAACCAAACTGAATTGGAAGTCTGGGGGTGGCAATGTTACAAATTACTGTCAAACAAAACAATTTAACAAAGGCCTGCGATGCTAAAAGGTGCCTGAAATCCCAAATAGTTCAATTATATCATGAAATAATTATCTGTTAAACCAGAACAATGAACCATAACACTTTAAAAAATCAGTCCCAAACATACCGTTCATCATATTCCACATTATTCTCTACTAAAATAGACCTGAATTCTTCTTGAAATGTTTTTTTATGGTGATGCTTATGTTGATTGGCGATATATCGTGTTACCACATCTACTCCCTTATAATTGACAGAAAATGCACCATACCCATTCTGCCAGTAAAAATTCTTAAGCGATTCATCTTTGGTTTTCACCCATTTTGATGAATGGGATTTGAGTTCTTCAAGTAATTTCATAAGAGCAATTTTCTTGGAAAGCATGCACAGAATATGAATATGATCTGTATATCCGCCAATTTTTACAGGAAAGCATTCCAGATTATAACAAATCCCCCATAAATACCGATGCAACTCATCTTCAAAAGGGGGCTTAATTAATGGCTTCCTGTATTTAGTACTGAACACAATATGGAGGTAATTTTTTACGAGTGACTGTCCCATTACAATTAAGATTAAATCTCAATTTAACGCATTAGACTTTAATCACACCCCCTTTAGGGCTGGTTTGTGCTAATCTATTTATTTAACGGTTTATAACTCGGGCAAAGCTTCGCAATACCCTGTAGTTATAACACCCTTTCAGGGCTAAAATTTACCAGATTTGAGTTGGCTATCATTCTAAGATTAAACGGTATATTTTTAAAGCCCCGGAAGGGCGAAATACTATCAACGAAGGGTGAAGCCCTGAGAAGAGGCGTAGGGTAATTCCTTAAGAAGTGTCAATAATACAGTAGATAAAAAATCAAAACATAACATTACCTCAGACAAATCCCTTTAAAAGAGCAGTATTTGCAATTATCCATATTCTCAGTTTGCCTGAATGGCACCGAACTATCAAATAACTCATTGAGCTTTTCTTTTAACTTCAAAGCGAACTGATCTTTAAAATTAGCCAGATTCTCATCTGTTAAATCTAAACCATCTCTTCCTTTCCCGGTAAATACAGTACCGTTCTTAAAATCCTTTACTGTGTAAAGATGCGGCTCAACCAGATTCACATTTCTGACTATCTCATAAACCAAGGTGTAAAAGAGCGTTTGAAGTAGGGCCTTATTCTGTCCCTTGCCTTCGTCAATGAACAAGCCATCAAAATCTACATACTTTAATTTATCTTTGCCGGTTTTATAATCAACAATTCGGGTTTTACCTTGATGAATATCTACCCTATCGATGATTCCCATTAACCTGACCTGCTCTTCCCTTCCCCCTACCTCGATAGAAAACAGAGGTGTATAGGCATCCCGATCTTCAAGCTCCTTAATTACAAAAGGTGCAATTTGCTCATCATGCCTCAATACTTTCAAAGCATATTGCTCGATCACCTTAATCACAATCTGCTGTAGTGCACTTTGCTGAAGTTCATAATCCGGATCAAGTTTCAGTTCTTTAATCATGGCGGCTTTAGCCATTACTGGCAGTAATTTTTCACGCTGCCTGATGTATTCGGCCGTTACTTCCTTTCCAAGCGAATCATGATAAAAACTTTCCATCACAGTATGAAGCATAGTACCCACAGTATTCGGACCAATCTCATCCGGCAGATCTTTTGGCTCTGCCAGACCTGCTATTTTGCTAAAGAAAAATTTCAGCGGGCAAGCTACGTAATCTGTAAATGCCGAGGCGGAAATCTTTTTATCATATTTAATTTCCGGATTTCTTTTTAAATAGGATCGGAGTTTATCCAATACCAGACCATCCTTGATAACTTCAATACCTTGTCTTGCAGGTGTTTCAATAGACTGATTTTGTTGCAGAACATGGGTAAACTTACAGGATGTTTCAAATTCCAGCTGTTTTATAAACCGGCTTGCTTCTCCGCCACTTCCTGCCTTGTCATCCGTGACTCCAATATAAATTAGGGTAACTTTTTTTGCACAATGCAATAATCTGTAAAAGAAATAAGCAAAAATGGAATTTTGGTTTTCAAGAACCGGCAAAGCAAAGGCCCGTCTGACATTATCCGGAATAAAAGAAGGCGTAATACTTACTTTTGGAAGTACCCCTTCATTCATTCCAAGAACAATGAGCTCTTCGAAATCAAGACAACGACTTTCGAGTAGACCCATTACCTGCAATCCGGATAAAGGTTCTCCATCAAAGGGTACTGTAAGTCCGGCCAGTGACCTTCTTATCGTGCGAAGGACAAATCCAGCACTTATCTCAGGTATTACTCCGGCGTTCATAAGTTCTTCAAAACTATCTGAGAGCACATTCAAAGTTTTGACTGCCTCGGCTATAAGCAAACTTTCAAGTTTTCGAAGATCAGCAAGCTGTTCTGATACCAGCAAAAGTAAACTACCTAAATTCCTGATTGAATTTGCTGGACTTTCAAACGGACTGAAAATAAGTCTGGCAATTTTACTACTCGCAATAAGCTCCTGAAGTTTAAATCTTGCCTTCTTTCCTTCAATAATCTCCTTATGGATCAAATTCCGCTGTTCTATATCTACATCAAGCAGAGGATTGAAAATATAAGTCAGAACTTTAGGATAGGCAATTGAAATTTTATCACCTGAGGCTATTTCATCCTGAACATCCATCCACAGATCGCATAATCCGAATACTGCTGATTGTTCAAAAGGATAACCCATAGTGATGTTTAGATTTTCATCATCTATCGTTTGGAGAACCGGAAGTAAAAGGCTTTCATCAGCCAGAATGATCGCTTTTGAAGCAGGGTCATCTTGATCTGGAATTCTAGGGAGTAACTCAGTAAGTAACTTCCCCTGGGCTATCTTACCCAGAGCCTGAATAATTGTAAATTCTTTGCGGGGATCATCAATTCGGTTTTCTGTGATTGCAAACTGGTTTTCCAGCCCCACAGTATTGATATTCCTCCTGATAAAATGCCCGGCTTCCTGAATATTATCTGAAAAATAATGTTCATCAGCATCAAAATAAAAAGAGCAACGTCCTTCATCCTGCCATGATTTAAACAAAATTTCCTCTGCTTTAGATAATGCATTAAAGCCTACAAAGACAATGTGACTAAATTCATCTAAAAATTTCTGATCAGAATCCTTTCCCTCGGCAAGGTTCCGATACATTTTAGCACTGCTTATAAGTCCCTGTTCCGACAGCTTTGCATGAAAATTCTGATATAGCTTTGGCATACGATGCCACATTTCAATAAATTTTTCCTGAATTTTATTTTGCTTTTCCTGAGAAAATGAAGACCAGAAACTCTCCATAAAAGCAAGTTGTTCCTCTTCGAAATTTGGAAACTGCTGTTCCAGCTCGGCAATACTGCCTATTAGATTAAAAACCTTCTCAGGATTGGCCATATAATAATCGATCTGAGAAAAATCAGACACAATAATTTCGGCTAAAGGGTAAAAAACATCGGCACTAACCGGTTCTTTACCCTCCTTTTTTAAGAGGAGATTATATTCTGTATAGAGAATAAAAAATTGCTTTAACTGTGATGCACAAACCAGTTTGCTTGAATCAGAGAAAAATTGCTGGATGGTGTAAAAGCGCGGACTCCAGATGGGCTTCCCACTAATCTCTGCCAGGTACTTCCGCAAAAATAATTGAGGTCGTTTATTATTGAATACAATTGCAACATCCTGAAGATCTTTTCCAAATCGGTTCAAAAGATCTTCAGCAACACGGTACAGAAATTTATCCGATGACTGATGTTCCATGGTCAGACTTTTTGCAGTTTACGATCCTGGGCATACCATAAATAGGCATCAACCTGTTCAAATTCACCCATTTTCATCAGATTATCACGATAAAGACTGATATCCGAAATATATTTATTGTTTTGAGCACCAAACTTAAAATCCAAAAGAACTGCATTCTTCTCAAATACAAAGAGTTTATCCGGCCTTTTAACTGTTCCCGAATCAATAATCATATCCTTTTCACTGATAACCAATTTTGCAGTTTTGAACCATTGCTGTATTTCTTCCTGAACGAGGACATCCCCTATAGCTTGTCTGATTTCTTCCCTTTCTGATTCCCTGATTAATCCCTCCTGAACCTTTTCAGAAATAAGTTTATCCAAATCTACAGTACCGCTTAAGGTTTCCAGTATTTTGTGCATTACAATTCCTTTACGCTGCTTTGCATTAAACCATGAATCCTCAGCCATACTGTTTCGTTTGAACCGTTCAGTTAGCTGCTCATTCACATGATATTTAGTAATTTTCAGAGATTCATGTTCTGAAACCGGTTCAGAACCTACAATCAGATCCGGAAGTTCACCCATGAAATAATGAGTATCATCCGACTCAAATTGCAGATCGCCGGTATCCCCATTTTCAAATAAACCTGAAAGGACCGATTGAACATTCTTCGCTGGACCTTCTTTTCCATCCTTCTTCTTAGTAGGAACATTTGGGCAAATCAGACATAAATAATCCCTTGCCCTGGTTGTTGCCACATACATGGTATTTATCACATCCATATAACCCAACATGACTTCTTCAAAATAATCCCGGGCAAATACAGTTGATGCCAATCCTTTACCAAGATCTACCGGAAAAGATTTAAACTGCTCAAAACCAGCAGATTTAGCATCCGCCCATAAAAGATTTCTTATTTGTCCATTTGAGGATTTAGCAAATCTCCAGCTAAGGAATGGCACAATCACCGCTTTGAATTCAAGACCCTTTGATTTATGGATAGTCATTATCTGAACCGCATCCTGGCTTTCTGAAGAGGGTAAAGCCTTGCTGGATCCTTCATTATCCCACCATTCCAAAAATGCACCAATTCCTTGATCACCCATAGCAGCAAACAAAGCCACCTGATCCCGGAAGGCGAGGAGAAAAGGAATAAGACATTGAGACTCTGCAATTCCAAGACGGTAAATATGAATCAGTTTCTCTGTCAGTTCGGAAATTGGCAGGTGCCTAAATGAATTTAAATCAGAACATAATTCCGGAGGCAATACTTCTTCCATTGAAGAGATCGAAGCGGTAGCCATATTCATCCAATGTTTACTTTCTAGGCCAACTAATTTATCATTAGGGTTTTGAATTTGAGTCCAAAGCCTTGCACACTCAGCTTTAAAAATTCCGCTTTCCGATTCCCTGGCAGTAATCAATCGAAAAGTTGAAGTTAACAAAGCGATAGCCGGATTATTCATAATCTTCAAAGCCTCGCCGGATATTACCTGAAAGGTTTTTCCTGCAGCTTTGGCCAGTCGTTTCTGATTCTCATTCTGAAAAATACAATCCAGAATTTGTACTGCTTCATTATTTTTTCCGACCAAAATACCAATATCCCTCATGGATACACCTTGCTCTAAAAGCTCAATCAGCTTCTCAATGGTATATTCTGCTGCTTCAGACTGCCTTTCCTCTTCTTCTTCTTCTTCCTGTTCATCTGCCAAAGGCGAATTTGGTTTCTTTTCAAAGAATTTTACTTCGATCTTTCCACCTGTTAAAGTATTATCGGTTACTTCCTGATGACTTACCTCATAAGCCTTAACAATCATACTGCTGTTTTCTATTTCCCACGAATCATGAAGATAGCCTGGCGCTAATTCATAAAAAACATCATTTAGGTTTTGCTGTAACATTAAAGGCAGTTTGCTGTAGAGATAATTATTAAAGCGAATAATATTTTCTGCACTTCTGCGATTATAAACCAGATTCTCCTCACTTACATTAGCCTCAAGCAAATCCCGCTTCAAATAACTGTGCAAAATTCGCCAGTCGCCGTTTCTCCAGCGATAAATCGATTGTTTAACATCTCCGACAACCAGATGAGCTGAATGTGACACATGAGAACCATCTGCTATCGCATTTTTTAAAAGAGGCAAAAAATTCATCCATTGGAAGGTACTGGTATCCTGAAACTCATCGAATAGAAAATGTTTAAACTTGTTTCCGGTTTTTTCCCAAATAAATGAGGGATTATCTGCATCAGAACCTGTAATCCCCTTTAACAGCTGCTGTGCATCGGAAATAAGTAAAGCCCGCTTTTCTGAACGATAATCTTTTAACAGATCAGCCATTTTTTGCATCAAGCGGAGGTATGAGCTATTCTTGTTAATGGCCTGATAGGTATTATAGATTTCAATCCCTTCATCATAATAGCCTATTAACTGGACTAAAAGTGGGTTTATTTCATTAAACAGACTTTCTATAGAACTGGTGTCTTTAAGTGCGCGGTTTGGCCATTGTTCGTAATCATTTAGTAGTTTCCTTAGAGACTCAAGAATTTTAAAATCTCCCAGTATAAGTCTATCCAATTTTAACAGGGGATTATTTGTCATACTTTTCAAATCCTTGGATTGAACTCCCGATACATCAAAAAGCTGTGCAATCTTGCGGGTATATTCAATAATCTCCTCATTAAAAGTTTTAATAGCCTTTTTTATCTGATTGCGTAATGCATTGAATTCCTTAGTCTGTTCAGTCCCCATGACCTGCATAGCCTCCTGAAAGGGAAAGTAACGTTCCTTAAATATTTCATTGGCAAGCTCTTTTAAAGAGCGGTTATAATCCCAGTCATATCCATTGCTGATGCGATCAATGGCAAGACCGGTTACCCAGTCAAGTAATTCAGGATCTTTTTCCAGCTGCAGATTTAGTGCCATCACAAGTTCATCCTTTACTTTTTCCTGATTCATCTCAAGCTTATAGCCGCTGTCGATATTTAGCTCAAAGGCAAAACTGCGTATCAATTGCTGTACAAAACCATCGATAGTACTGATTGAAAATCGGCTGTAATCATGCAAAATACCTGCATATATTTCAGAAGCCCTTACCTTAACCTCCTGATCAACCAGGTCAGGGTAATTTTCCTTGAGGATAGTGCTAAACTTTGATTTTTCAAGCCCATAGCGTGCAAGTTCTTCAAGAGATCCAAGAATACGCTCCTTCATTTCAGCTGTTGCCTTATTTGTAAAGGTAACTGCCAGAATTTCACGGTATTTGCCCCTTCCGCTAAACAGCAAAACCAGATAATGCGCTGTCAGGGCAAAAGTTTTACCTGAGCCTGCAGAAGCACGGACTAATTTCAGGGCTTTAGGACTGGACATTGGGGTACCTCATTTGAAATTTGTTGAAAACTGGCTTTTGAATCATGGAATCATAAAAATATTAAAATTATTCCTCAATCAGGTATTTCAATCGTATCAATGAGATAACAAAAAAGCCGGCAGTACTTGCCGGCATTGAACAACGTGAGTTCGATATTAAACTATCTAAAAATTAAGCTTTAACCACATAGAATGGCTTTTATAATTCTTTAAAGGAAACATAGATTGAAGCGAAGCTTCAAGTTTATCTGTGTCTAATTTGTAGTTTAGAATAATAAAATGCTATGTTTCCCTGCCTACCGGCAGGCAGGTATGTGGTTATTTTTTAAAATTATGCCGAGTTCACGTTAAATAAATATGAAAGCTAAATCGCGGTAAATTTATTTCTGAGTGATTCCGGCACCATTTTTAAATCCCGGACCAACAGCAACCGGTAATTTTCCGCTTGCTTTTAATTGACCATTTATCAATTTAGCACTTGCTTTTTGTGCTTCTTCTGAATTCTGATAATTTACAATTAAGGTTTTTGCCTTTTCAATTCCTGGAAGTCCTGTAATTGAATATGGGTTCGCAAACAGTGTTAGCATACTATTCATTCCGGCAATATCCGCAATCAGTGTTTTGAGTCCGGCTGTATAATCAAGCACCGCACCCGGTCGTCTTCTGGTATCATGGATACTGACGATGATCTGATCATAGGCCTTTAACTCGGCCCTGACGTTTTTTATATCGCTCTCAGAAGCATCCTTGGGTAATAAAAAGATCAAAGAGTTTGGCAACAATGGTTTCATCATATTTAGAAATGTCGTCAGGCCTGGAGTACCCATACTTACAAGTGCAGTTTTCTTGCTTAAATCCAGATTTTTGATCTGTGAATCACTATTGAGAATCGTTACCGCAGCATCCGCCAACTGCTGATTTAGCTGCCTGGATTCAGGACGGTTAAGGTCGGAAATGATGTTTTCAGGATTTACATAGTTCTTACTAGACAACCCAGACCAATATTTTGCCAAAAGCACCTTTCTGACACTGTTGTTAATCCGTTCCCAACTCAGTTCTCCGGATCTAATTGCTTGACGAACTAGTTTTACAGCCCGCTTGGAATTACCGGAAAGCTCAATAACATCAAGTCCGGCAATAAGGCCCAGTAAATCACTTTCCCCTTCCGGAAAAAATTTTGCCACGCCTTTCATTTCCATCGCATCCGAAAAAATAATTCCTTTAAAACCAAGATCCTCCTTCAAAAGTCCGGTGACAATAGGCCTGGAAAGTGTGGAGGGTAAATTGGGAGTATTGTCAAGAACCGGGATACTCATATGAGCGACCATAATCCCTGAAGCTCCTTCTTTGATTAATTCTCTAAAAGGATATAACTCCAAAGAATCTAAGCGCTCACGGGTAAAGGGTAATTTTGGGAGGTCATAATGTGAATCAACATCTGTATCGCCATGCCCAGGAAAATGCTTGACGCTAACCAAAACATTATTATCCTGAAGTCCTTTCATGTAGGAAGTAACTTTCGCCGCAACATTGAATTTATTATC
>CAMCTU010000101.1 GCA_945878525.1 Sphingobacterium thalpophilum | reverse complement strand
TTTTTAACATTAATTTTAACGATTAATATTGTAATCCGTTTGAAATTTTCCTACCTGAAAGAGTAAATCAAACTTTAATAAAGTTTAATAGCTCATTTACATTTTATAAAAATTAAATCTATTGTGTTGGAAGTTGTGTTATAATTTATTAAAATCTTAAATATTTCATGTTAATCGTGTGAATTTACATATAAACACTAATTTTATAAATAGAATTACTTAATAAGTAGCTGAAAATAATAATACGGCACCCATTGATTCAGCACCCTGTACATAATTTTATGCTCCTTATGCTGAGCAACAGCTTCCACATAAACAATTGTTCCTTCTTTAATTATTCCTACAGCTTGTACCGCTTTCCCTTGGAATGGAACATGTAATTGTCGTAAAACACCCCTTCTGGTAATCAGAAGGAGTGTTCTTTCATCGTAAAATGATAGTTTTCTATTCATAATTTAGTTTAAAAACCAATTGGTTTGCTTGTTATCTAGACCATATTGGAGCTGTTTGACAAATTCATGTGCATTAACTGATCTATCCAGAAAACTATCAATGTAGGAGCTCTTATTAGCCCCTGTGAAGAGATTAAATAACTGCCAGAGGCTAAGTGTTCCAAAGCTATCTGAACCAAAATCTCCATCCCAGTAATAATCCTTAACCACTGCTCCAATCTGTGTGTCTGTAAGAGATAGACTAGCTGGAAATATTTGCTCCTTGAACGCTCTGGGTAAGTGCTGATACATCCTGCATCTACCTACCAGAAGGGCAAATTGTTGCTCTGTCAGACTATACTTGGTGAATCGTTTGAGTTGGCTGAGATGTTCTGCTGCTGCATAGCTTTGAAACAGATAGTCCATGGAAGCAGAAAGCTGTTTAATGCTTTTAATCTTGAGGTCTCCTATAAATCCATCTGTTGATACGCACATATTGGTGCACACCTTATTCTGGAATCCAATGAACACTTTAAAATGCTGATCAGAGCCACTATTTGAGTTCAGGTTTTCTAGATTGTAGGCTTTTACACCTCCTACAGTAAGGGAGAGTCTATTACCATTAATATTCTCCTGTATAGATGGTATTTCAATGGTGAAAGCCATACGTTCATAATAGATGGTTTTTTCATGTTCCTGAAGCTCTGATGCACTTTTGTTCTTTGCTTTTGGTATTCTACCTTTAATGGGATGAGAAAGTCTGATTTGAGGAGCATTGATTTGCTCATGTTTGAACAGGTCTGCTATCAGGCCTGCATTTAAAGAGCAGTAGGAAAAAGAAGATCACTCAATTAAGAATATTGAAGCTCATTCAGGAATTTTTGATAAATTATCCAGATCATGAATACACTTCATATGTTCAAAGTATATTAAATGGGATTCTTAAACCTTAGATTGACTTATCAGAGCTAACTTCTTAAATTTATCTTATAACTAGTAAATCCTCATTCGACAGCATTACCTAAAATTTAATCCTTTAAGATTTATCACTAAGCTATCATTGCATTTTCCTTGATTTTCTTAATAATACTGATGACTTTATGTGCATCACCATCATCAAAAACGCCCATCAAGCCTTGATCGTTCATATCTGTAAATGGTGATTCAAACAGCATGCCTGGTTCTATTACGCCATTCTTCGTAAGGTAGGAAATGATGTTTTGTATAAAGGTCATTTGATCTGCCCTTAGATTTCCTTTATTGATAAAATCTGCAAATGCTTCCTGAGCAGCTTTGATATCTAAACCAATGATACTCCTGATAAAGATGCCTAATGGTTCTTCACCATACTCTTTAATGAAGTCTTCACGAGTGCCTCTTTCTTCACCATCAAACAATAAATCTTCTAACAATTTAAGCTCTGCAACTGTGATTGGTAAATTAGCAGATAATTTAGAAATGGTTAATTGAAATTTATGCTCCCTTATAAAGCTTTCCACTCTTTTTCTGTAGATATTGCCATAATTTGAAGCTAAAGAAGGCTCATTAAAACTGACAGATATTTCTGAATCCTTTATATCAGAGTAGATAATCACTTTTGAACTGGCTTCTAAATATTGTACCAGCTCCCTTAGTTCTTCTCTTATTTCATCCAGTTTCTTTTGAGATATTCCTTTGTAAAAACCAGGTTTTTTAATGCTTTCAATCAATGCTCGAGATCTGAGTACTACAGGTATGGTATATTTTGTGCTAAGCCCTTCTGCAATATCAATTAATGCCTCTTCATATTTTTTCTTTGAAAGTGAGGTCATGATAGTAGCTAATTGAAGCTTGATCATCATCAAATCAAAGCGTCTGGCCATTTCATTTACCACTTCTGGAACAGGCAAATCAGCAAGATGTTCTTCTATTAAATGAACATCATTGCTTTCTAAATTATTCCATCTGGCTCTATTTTCAAATTCATGCACATATTTGAGGTTCATGCCCACTTGAAACCTCGACTTGTCTAATTGACTAATCGTTTGATGCAATAAATCTCTTAATGAATTGGCAAGTTCAAGATCTTGTTCTTCTCCAGATTCTACCAATAATCTGCTGAGATGTAATCTGGCTTCAAATAGTTGCTGGGTAATTGGCTTACTGATTATGGTTTCTTTTCCTTGTTTTTGAACTTCAAAAAAATCAAAGTTTCCACAAACATCAAATATTAAGAAATGGTCTTTAGGCTGATTAGGTCCATAAACATCTTCACATAATCTGGTTCCTCTTCCAATCATTTGCCAGAATTTGGCATAAGAACGTACCACTTTAAAAAACACGAGGTTTAAAACTCTGATGGCATCAATACCAGTATCCATCATATCTACTGATACTGCAATTTGAGGGTTGTTCTCCTTATGCTTATCACAAAAATCGTCGATCAAACTTTGGGCATGAGAAACCTCATTATGAATCATACTGATAAAACCAGCAGGCATTTGAGGATAGCGTTCTGTAAAACAATCCACTATGAATTTAGCATGTTTCTGATTGACAGCAAATAAAATGGTTCGTCCAAGTTTATCACCTCCTTCTATTTTTAAACCATGCTTCATTAAAGCATCCAGCACCTTATTGACTGTATCTTTATTAAACAGCCATTTATTCATGGCATTTGCCCTTATCTCTTCTGGAAATAAGCCTGTAGTTTTATCTTCGAAGGTTTTCTCGTACTTCTCTTTTTCCTGATCTGATAAATCCTTGTACTTAATACCATCCCTTAAAAAATTGGTAGTGATATCTATATTTTTATAAGGGTTAAGGTACATAGGAACTGCTTGGTGCAATTCATATAAGAAGGTAGGATCTTCATTACTGCATCCAAAAAGCTCGAAGGTGTTATGATCTATCCCATCTTTTGGTGTGGCAGTTAAACCTATTATCGTTGCATCAAAATAATCAAAAATGGCTTTGTATCGGTTGTAAATAGACCTGTGGGCTTCATCAACAATGATCAGATCAAAATGCCCTACACCATAAAAACGTTCCTCAGCATCTCTTATATTATCTATACGGTTCATCATGCTTGGGTAAGTACTAAAAACCAAGCGAGTGGTATCGTTTTCCTTCTCTTCAGTAAGATTTATGGCAGACAAATCTGGCAGGTATTCACTAAAACTGTTTTTGGCTTGCCTGACTAATGCATTTCTATCAGCCAAAAACAGCACTCTTTTTACCCAATTATTTTTGAATAATACATCAACCATTGCAGCAGCAGTTCTGGTTTTACCACTACCAGTTGCCATGACCAATAAGGCTCTTCTTTTATTGCCACAAATACCTTTTGCTCCATCTGTTACCAAAGTTTCTGCAACACGTTGGATAGCTTCTAATTGATAAGGTCTGCCTGCAATTTCTGTGTTTATAGTTGCTTTGCGTAAATCTTTAATGGTGCTGCGTTTCTGAATTAACCATTGCAGCTCTTCTTTGGTATAAAAACCATAAACTCTACGAGGAGAACTATAAAAAGTGTCTTCCCAGATTTTAGTTTCATAGCCACTGGTGTAAAAAATAATGGGTCTCTGGCCATGCATTTTCTCCAGGCAATTGGCGTATAAATAGGCTTGATGCTTACCAATTTCCAGATCTTTTGTGGTACGCTTAGCTTCAATGATCGCTAAAGGCAAGCCATTATCATCCCATAAAACATAATCTACAAAGCCATTTCCTTTGGGATTATCAGCAGATATGGGCATTCCTGTTACAGGATATTCTAACTCTCGACCCACATTTAATGTATGCCAACCTGCTTCTTTTAAATCAACATCTATAATATGCTGGCGTGTTTGTGCTTCTGTAAATTCTTTGGATAATGGTTTAAAACGTTCTTGTTTTTGCTTTTTAAGGTCTTTAACTGCTTGTTGTGTTTGTTGCTTAAACGCTGCAAGTGAGGCTTCACTTTCTTGAGCTTTTTCTAAAATGGCTTCTTTTTCTTGTTGCAACTGCTCAATTTGAGCTATTAATGCCTGATAGGCTTTTTCTTGTTCTGATTGTTGTTCTTTTAATTTTCTTTGTTGTTCGCCAATTTTAGGAATTAACTCTTCATTAAATAAACCTGGTAGGACAGGCGCAATTTCACTGTAGTTTTGAGCAAACCATTTTAAAAAATCATAGCTGTAACGTATGCTAATTAAAGCTTCTTTACTGGTAATGCGTTGACCATAATGAATAGCATTATTTCCAGTTTTTCTAACAATATGTAGGCCTTCTATTAAATGATTGGGAATGGTGCTTTTAATTGCTTCATCATTCATTAAGTTGATGAGCTCTTTATTAAAAGGTTTTTCAATGTGCTCTATATCAAAAAGCAAATGCATGCATTCTTCTAATACTAAACGACCATAGCTAGCAGTAGAAACAGGTTCCTGATAAACCCTTTCTTCTGCTGCTTTCATCTTTTTATAGATGGAAGACCATTCAGTTTGAAGAAAATTGAAATTTGACATATTACACCCTAATTAAAATAGTTTTTCAAAATCAAATGGTTCTTTACTTGAATCCAAAAGTTTCATGGTAAAAAGTGTAGCATCAACTTTAAAAGGTTCGTGTCTAACCCACATTTGTTGCATTCCATAATTTGTTTCATCAATTTTTGTAGTTCCTCCTGTTTTTAATTCACCTCCAGAAATTACCTGCATCAAGTAATACGTAGGATTATTAGATGCATTTTTTAATATAACTACATATTGCCCTCCATTTCCTTGTCTGTAAACTGCTTGAACATAACCATCATTCAGTTCTTTTTGCTTTGAATCTAAGCCTCTTCTTCTTTCGTCAAATCCACTCATTACTTGTTCATTCTCACGTTTATTCATTATCATTTCAAACAATAAATTGCACATTCCCACGCTAATTGTTTCATCAAGAGTTAAATGTCTATCAGAAAGAATTTTATTAATCTCTGCATCAGTAAAATCATATAATTTAAGGCAATCAGAAACTTTTAACTGCACGTGGTCATTATTAAGACAACCATCATATCTTTCATATCCAGATTCATCTGGACAGTCATCCTTATTATCTGGAATCCCATCCTCATCAGTGTCAGGACACCCATTAAATTCTTCTAAGCCAGATTTGTCAGGGCATTCATCTTCTGAATCTTGAATTCCATCCCCATCAGAATCTGGACAGCCATTAAGTTCTACTAAACCAAAGGTGTCAGGACATTCATCGTCTTTATCATTAACATTATCGCCATCAGTATCCTTATTACAAGAAACTAATAATGCAAATAAAATTATTAATAAATAGAATTTCTTCATCCTATTTCTCCTTTAAATGCCCTTTGTAACAGGCTGTTAAACAAACTTTCTGATTTCTCTAAACTCTTTTGTGCAATGGCTTTCTGTTCTTCTATTATTTCAACTCGCACAGCAAATTGGTTTTGTAATTCCAAAGGTGGATTGATTACTTCATAACTCTTTAATAATGCAGAATTCAAATTTGGTTGATTTCCACCTCTTCCTAAACTTCTCAGATCTTCATAATTCAATTGAAGTAATTCAAATAGGAAATTGAAATTCATTTTGTCTGAAGGTGGTATTACTCCACAAGCTTGATTTGTAGTTGCATCAATTCCTAACATACCTATCTGTCCTCTTGTTTTTCCTTGACCATACATTGCAATTATCAAAGAACCTTTTGGATATAATTTGCAACTTGAATTTGTCAATGCTTCTTCAGAAATTTTCTCAGAAGTATCATAAATCACAGTACTATTTACTTCACCAGTTTTAACCCAAGGAATTTCACCAACATAATAACTTTCATTTTCTCTACTTGGAGTACTTCCTGAAGAAATTTTGCTTATTTCCCCCAACATTAGTTTCTCCCACCCCTTAGGATTACTCACAGGATCCCCAAACATATCCAAAAACAGTGCTTGTGTGAGTTCATCATACTTTGCAATCAATGCTTTGTCATTCTGCCTTAAGGAATCTACTGCATCGAGTATGTTGGCAATTTTTTGTTGTTGCGGTAATGGGGGGAGGGGGATTTCAAGATTATTGATATCTTCTAATCTTATACTTGGATATGCTTCATCAAGAATTAAATTTGTTGGATTGTACCAATAAAGAAACTTTGACAAATAATTCATGTCAATATTTTCATTAGGTAAAATTGCCGCTAAGTGACTAACAAAATATGCTTCTTCTTTTAAAATGTATATTCTGTTTTTTGTTGCACTCATACCACTCTTTGCAAAAATAATTGAATGCTTAGGCAATAGGTTGAGTCTATGTTGTTTTGATACTTCTTGTGATACTTTAGGTAAATCACTTAAAGATTTTCCTTCTATAAGTTCTTCTAAGTGACCAGCTCTGATAAATGGATATCCTTCATTACCAAAAATTTTTGGTGCTGCTTGACCAGCAGTTACTTTTGCTATTTCTACAAGTCTTAACATTTCAACAACTCTTCTAAGATTAGTAACTTTTGCTTATTCTCTTCCTGAAGATTTTTGATGTCTTGAATAATCACTGAAGGTTGTGCATAGGTCACTTCATCATACACCACTTCTTTGTATCTGTTGATGGACAAATCCCAATCATTAGCTTTTATGTCCTCAAATGGCACTAAGAAACTTTTATCAGTACGTAATCTGTTGGTTTCTGTTTCTAAATTGTGGTAGCGTGCTACAATATCTGGTATATCATTATCCTTTGTATCAGAACGTTTGTCATCTAAGGTGAAACCATCTGCTTGCATGTCATAAAACCAAACCTGATCTGTACCACCAGTTCCTGTCTTGGTAAAAAATAAGACTGCTGTACTTACCCCAGCATAAGGTTTAAACACTCCACTAGGCATAGAAATCACTGCATCTAGCTTATGGTTTTCTATGATCTCTTGTCTAATCTGCTTGTGGGCATTAGAAGATCCAAAAAGAACGCCATCAGGGACAATTACTGCACATCTTCCTCCAGTTTTGAGCATGCGTAACATCAAACCTAAAAACAGTAATTCTGTCTTTTTAGATTTTACCACTTTTAGAATGGAGGTTTCCACACCATCATAATCTAAACTGCCTTTAAAAGGAGGATTTGCCAATATCAAGGAGAATCTATCTCTAATATCACCATTGCCTTCACTCAAAGCATCTTTACCAATCAAATTAGGGCTTTCTATTCCATGCAACTGCAGGTTCATAGCACCAATGCGCAACATGGTATTATCAAATTCAATACCTGTAAACATGTTGCTATTATAATGCTCTCTGAAGGATTTCTCATGAAACCAATCAGGGTGTTTTTCATGTAAATATTCCCCTGAAGAAACTAAAAATCCTGCTGTTCCTGCTGAAGGATCACAAATGGTATCTTCCTTTTTAGGTTGCACCATGTCCACCATCATTCTGATGATGTGTCTTGGTGTTCTAAACTGTCCATTGGTGCCTGCTGTAGCAATTTTAGATAGTAAATACTCATAGACATCGCCTTTAGTATCTCTATCCTCCATTTTGATTTTATCAATCATCTGCACCACCTGATCTAGCAGTCTGGGTGTAGGAATCATAAAAGTAGCGCCCTTCATGTATTGAGCAAAAACACCAACTTCTGCACCTACTTCCTTCATGTGATCAAACACTGTAACACCAGCAATTGATGGGCGAGTGAAAAGATCAAACATGGTTTGAGGATCTTTATTTTTGAATGAGCTCCAGCGTAATTCTTGTTGATTTGGAGAAAAAAGAACATTGCCTATCGGCTGGCCAATCATATTGGCTTTCTTTTCTTCTAATAGCTGGGTTTCATCTAATCTGCGAATAAACAGCAAATAGGTGAATTGTTCAATTACAGTTAATGGATTTGATACACCACCTGTCCAAAAGGACTCCCATATCTTATCAACTTGTGATTTTATTTCTCCTGTAATCATGATTAATTTAAAATATTGCTGAGTGAAAACGCTAATGACTATAAATGTACTCGAATTGGTTGAACTGAATTTACAATGTAGCAATTTATTAGACTGAAAAGTCTATCTACACCCGCTAGTTTAAAGTTTTAATCTCTAATGTTTAAGTTTATTGCACTTAAAAGTAAGCCAATCAATTTAATTTAAAACTAAAATAAAAAGGGATAAGGGAATTATTATTTAACTTAAGATTAAAAATTCCAAATTAGTTGACTGAATAAACTTAATGTTCTATTGAACTATTAAGGCATTAAGTGAAATTATTCAGATTTTTTTACACCAAAATCATGCAAATTAGGTCAGAAGCCTATATACAAGCTGTCGGGATAGTCACAAATTATTTTGTAAGTTTAAAATTTAAATTATTTCATGGAAGTATTCAAAATAAAACAAAACAGTGTTGAATTGGTGGAACGTGTTCCATTCAAATTAGAAAAGGATATTCAAGAGGTAATTGAGAAAAATACTGAAGTCTTTTTTGGATTAGAAATAGTGCGTTCTGAGTTTTCAATAGGGGAATTTAGAATTGATACCCTATGTTTTGATAATGAAACTAACTCATTTGTTCTAATTGAATATAAAAAAGGGAATAGCTATTCAGTAATTGACCAGGGGTATTCCTATCTCTCCTTAATGCTAAACAATAAATCAGAGTTTATTATTGAATACAACGAAAGACTGAATAAATCATTAAAACGTGATCAAGTTGATTGGACACAATCCAGAATCATTTTTATCTCACAATCATTCAGTACTTACCAGAGGAATAGTGTGAATTTCAAGAATCTCCCTTTTGAACTCTGGGAGATAAAGAGATTTAATAATGATACGATAGCATTAAATAAGCATAATTCCACTTCCAAGGAAAGCATCGATACCCTGTCAAATGTTCAATCAACAGGATTAATAGAAAGTGTAAGTAAGGAAGTACAAGTGGTTGATGAAGAATATCATACGAAAAAACTTGATGAAGAAAGCTTAGAAAAATGGAATGATTTTAAGCGGAGAATAGAAGAGCTGGATAACGTAAAATTAGAAATTAAGAAGCCTTACATTTCATTGATGGGCGAAAGTAAAAATGTCTGCTTTTGCAACTTTAGAAAAAACTACATCAATATTGAGATTTTAAGGGGAAATGTAAACCCTGATGGAACTAAATCAAGAAACTATTTCACACTTGATGATCCAAAAGGAATATCAGAAGAAGGTTCCTGGGAATGGAAAAGTGGTGTTAAGGGGAATTTGTATAAGATTAAGTTGAACGCTAATACAGATTTGGATTATTTGATGTTTCTTATTAATCAGAAGATGAAGTCTATTTGATATTAAAGTGTCTAAATAATATCCTTCGCTTCAATATAACCTACTGGTACATCTTTACGTGTGAGCATGTAATCTGGTGCACCACAAGCTACCCTTGCAGGTTCATTTGTCACCAGAATGTCAGGAAGAATAGTCATTAATAGAGTTTGCAAATCACCCCTATAGGTATGTTCCCTGCTAATGCCTGTTTTATAACGAAGATTTAAAGTATCGAGATACGATTGGATGGTCATATATCAATATTACTAAAATTTGAGTTGAATTAAGAGGGAATTGAACTGTATCAATTTGAAATGTAAGATCTAAACATTTTGTGTTTGACTAATTCAATTAATTCCAGCTGATATTCCTAAATTAACTTTTGTAAGTTCAAGTAATAATTGCAATTTTTTGTTGTAGCACTTGATTAGGTATTGAATAGTTAAATTTTACTTTTTTGACATTTCTTTTGAAAATTTTATTATGTCATTCAAGTTATCAAAAAACAGTCTTTTTCGAAATAAAAAGCCTATTAATGGAAAAATTAGAAGTGAAATTGCATATTGAGATGCAGTAATTAAAAGTTCAAGGATTGTCAATGGACCAGCAGTGCTATATAATACTTGATTGTATGAAAAATCATTACGAGCTTGATATCCTTTAATGTTTTTTGGTTCAAATCCTTTAGCCATTGCTGTTTGCCAAAAAATAAATCTATCTTCCGATGCTCCTTCCTCAAATTCCTGATCTAATCTGTTAATTTCTTTTCTTAACGATTTATCTTTTTTGTTAAAAACGTATGAATTGTGATTTTCTGTATTGGTGCCATCTTGATTTGAATTAATCTTTTCAGTCTGAACATACGTTCCTATGTAATTA
>CAMCTU010000100.1 GCA_945878525.1 Sphingobacterium thalpophilum | reverse complement strand
CTACCGGATCAACTCTTGTGTCACAATTGATCGATAGTTTTGTTGTTATTTTCATCGCATTTTATCTTAATCCTCAATATAACTGGAGCTGGCAAATGGTTGCAGCAATAGGATTGGTAAACTACACTTATAAATTTACAGTAGCAGTTTTAATGACTCCCTTGTTATATGGGGTACATAAAATCATTGATAAATTCCTTGGAAAGGATCTTTCCGCAAAGCTGATAGCAGAGGCTGCCAAAGCTTAAAACATTTTGAAGATTTTGAAGTTATTTACATCAATACAAACTGAATATAAAATGAAATCCAAAATACTTTGTCTTGCCTTGTTTTTAGCTGCTTTCTCAGGACTATTTAGTCCTTTAACTGCCCAGGAAACCCTTTGGAAGGAACAAACCGCCTGGGAAGGTGTGCCTGAGTATTATCAAAAATGGAATTATCCTGATTTTCAGTTTCCTTCTGGATTGCCTGCCTGGAAAAATGACAGGGTTCAGGTGGCAGCTACACTTCAGCGATTATTGGGTGATATTCCTGCCCGTCCCAAAAACCTGAAGGTTAAAACTGTTTTCAGAAAGCAGATGAATGGATATATACTCGAAAAGTTTCTGATAGATAATGAAGTAGATGGCTTGATTCCAGGATATCTTGCTATCCCAAGCAATGTTAAGGGCAAGGTTCCGGTAGTCTTGGGAATGCATGGTCATGGCAGCAGTAAAGACAATGTCTTTGGCTCTAATTCTGGTACTGCTCAGGATGTATTGGCTTTATTGATTTCAAAAGGATATGCAGTAATGGCAATCGACAGTTATTTCAACGGGGAGCGCCGTGGAACTGGTCCTGCAGGGGCAGCAGAGACTCAATCAAAAGGGTCTGACCAGGAAACTTCAACATTTAAAATTAATTTATGGTTTGGTCGCTCCTTATGGGGTATGCAAATTCGTGATGAGCAAATTGCGCTTGATTATCTGACTACCCGTCCGGAAATTGATTCAGAAAAAATCGGTGTAGAAGGAATGAGTATGGGTAGCACCAGGGCCTGGTGGCTGGCTGCATTGGATGAACGTGTAAAGGTTGTTGTTGGTATAGCATGTTTTACGAGATACAAGGAGCTTATTGAGCAAAAGGAATTAAAAGCACATGGTATTTATTATTTTGTCCCGGGTGTTTTGCAACACTTTGATACAGAAGCAATAATGGGACTTATTGCGCCAAGACCATTTCTTGCACTAACTGGTGACAGTGATGCAGGTTCGCCGCTTAGTGGAATGAAAACACTGGAGAAAAAATTAGATACTGTTTACTCGCTCTACAGAGAGAACGAAAAGTTCAAAAGCATAATTTATCCCAATACTGGCCATGTATTTACTGATGATATGAAGATTGAAATGCTGGATTGGTTTGAAAAATATCTAAAATAGATGATGAAGACTTTATTCATCCGTACAGTGCTAATCTTGTGTTTTTTATCTTTTTTCGATGAAAATGGAGTTTCACAAAATGTAAATAAGGAAATTAAATGGCAGAAAATTGCACCATACTTTGCCAGTCCTGTTCAGTTTAAAGAACAGTATGGATCCTATCGTTCCCCTTTAAAGTTTTATGACGGCAGGGAGGTTAAAAATTCTTCAGATTGGAAGAAAAGGCGGATAGAGATTCTTGATCGCTGGAATGGCTTGATGGGTAAATGGCCGGCTTTGATTACTAATCAGAAGCTTCAGTTTCTGGATTCGGTTCGAAAAGATGGCTTCACACAATATCAGGTACGTTTTGACTGGGTTCCTGGTCAGAAAACAAATGGCTACCTGTTGGTTCCGCATGGTAAAGGTAAAATGCCTGCAGTTATTACCGTTTATTATGAACCTGAAACTGCTGCAGGTTTAGGAAGACCTGATCTACCTGATCGTGATTTTGCTTATCAGCTTTGTAAAAGGGGATTTGTGACGCTTTCATTAGGTACTACAGAAAGTACCAATTCTAAAACCTATTCAATTTATTACCCCGGAATTCAGAATGCGAGTGTTCAGCCTTTGTCGATGCTAGCTTACGCTGCTGCCAATGCCTGGAATGTATTGGCAAAGGTGCAGTATGTAGACTCTGAGCGTATCGGTATCATGGGGCATTCTTACGGAGGGAAATGGGCAATGTTTGCATCCAGTTTATATGAGAAATTTGCCTGTGCAGTATGGTCAGATCCAGGGATAGTTTTTGAAGACTCCCGTGAATCTATCAATTACTGGGAGCCCTGGTATCTGGGGTATCATCCGCAGCCCTGGCGAAAAAGAGGATTAATCACATATGACAATCCCGCAAGTGGCTTATATCCAAAGCTCGTTTCAGAAGGCTATAATCTTCAGGAATTGCATGTATTGATGGCTCCGCGTCCATTTTTGGTTTCAGGTGGTTCTGAAGATCCTGTCAATCGCTGGATTTCATTGAATCATTCTGTTGCTGTGAATGATTTATTGGGCTACAAGAATCGTGTTGCAATGACAAACCGCCCCGAGCATACCCCAAATCCTGAATCGAATGAGCTTGCTTATTCGTTTTTGGAGTACTATTTGAAGAAGTGAGATAGGAGATAGGAGATATGAGATATGAGATATTTTAGCTCATACATTCTACCAATGACAGATAACTGGCAACAGATAACAGATTTGAACCAAGAATCAAGACCATGAAGTATTAATTTGGTATTTTGAATTCAAGAGCCATCGGATGTCAACTCTCAATTTTGTCAACTGTCAATTATCAACCAGTAGTGTCCGGGGAAATTGAAATTGTAAAATAAAAGATCAAATTCTCTACTCATAATTATTCTCTCAACTTTTTTCGCTTTTTTTTTGTGTTTTCATTTGTGCTCAAGCTTCCCTTCGGGAGGTTCCTGCAGCAGAAATTAGCATACCGAGGAGGTACGACGAGACCATGAGTACCTTAAAAACAATAGACAAATACGAATAAATGCCGCCGCTGCACTTGATGCTATAAAAGCTTATGAACAGTCTTGTTGGTTTAGTTAGAATTTTGCAGATTTCAAGGCAGTGAAACTATAAAAATGATTCTAACTCAAAGCGGTGCTTGCTTTGTATCATACTCTTAAAAATACACTTCTTGCCATGAAAATGGCCATTTTATCTGAAATTTTATTTTAACCGGACACTAGTGATTATCAACTGTCAACTCTCAATTGAACAAACTACTTCCCGATCTTTATCAATTCAACTTCAAAAATTAATGTGCTGTAGGGAGGGATGTCTTTCCCTGCGCCGCGTTCACCGTATGCGAGGGAATAAGGAATAAAAAAGCGATATTTTGAACCTAGAGGCATTTGCTGAAGTCCTTCTGTCCATCCTGGGATTACCTGATTTAGCACAAAGGAAGTGGGTTCTCCACGGGTATAAGAGCTGTCGAATTGGAATCCGTTGGTTAGGGTTCCTTTATAGTTTACAGATACTTCATCGGTAGCAAGCGGCTTAGGACCTGCACCAGGTACAATGACTTCGTACTGTAAACCGCTTGGAAGAGTTATGATGCCCGGCTTTAGCTTATTCTCGTTTAAATACTTATTGGATTCTGCAATAACTCCTTCGAATTTCTTCTTTTCAAGCACATTAAGCAGGCCATAGATTACTTCCTGACATTTTTCAGGGGTAAAAATCACCGTTCCTCCAGAAAAAACATCGCTCATCGCTTTTGAAACGAGTGAATAGTTCAAATTGTTTACACCTCTGTTTTTAAGATCCCCGGCAATGCTTGCACCAAAAGCATAACTTGCAGAATCTAATTGTGTTTTTAGCAATAATGGTGCAGCAGCTGGTTTAGTCTGTGCTAAACTATAAGTCGTAATGGCAACAGCTGCGAAAAGTAATATATAACGTTTCATTTGTGAGTTTTTATAATTTTTTGTCCCGCATGTGCGGGAAGTGGTCATCAAACTTGATATTATTTTTTAGATCTATTTACAGATCGGCTAATATAGACAGCCTAAAGATAAATAAACAATAATCTGTCTAATTTTTTGTTTCGAGATAAAACACTAAATTGTGCTAATGAAACCATTATGATTTTTCCAAACCCAAAGGGAGATGATTACAAAATCGTGATCGCCCGCCCGGCCAAGCCGTTCGGACGGGCTTCATCACCATTAAAAAACAATAAATAAATGGATGGAAATTGATTATATAGCCCTCTCTATACCCGTATTTTTACTCCTGATCATTGTAGAGCTCATCTATGCTTTATACAAAAAGCTTGATTATTACCGCTTAAATGACTCACTTTCGAATTTGAGTCAGGGTATTGGATCTCAATTGGTTGGGATATTTCTGAAAACAATAACTTTTTTTGGTTATATGTTCATCTATGAGCACTGGAGATTTTATTCATTTCAGAATACGCTATGGACCTGGATTTTACTTTTTTTAGCTGTTGATTTTTTCTATTATTGGTTTCATCGTCAAAGTCATCAGATTAACGCATTATGGGCTGCCCATATTGTTCATCACCAGAGTGAAGAGTACAACTTAACAGTTGCATTGAGACAATCCTGGTTTCAGTCGGGTTTTTCATGGGTTTTTTACCTGCCCCTGGCATTTGCCGGTTTTGAACCGATCATGTTTCTTACCATCAGTGCTTTTAACACCATTTATCAGTTCTGGATACATACCCGTGCAATTGGCAGAATGGGAATCTTTGAATGGTTTTTGAACACTCCTTCTCACCACAGGGTACATCACGGTTCAAATCCTAAATATATCGATAAGAATCATGCGGGTACTTTAATTATATGGGATAGAATGTTCGGAACATTTCAGGATGAAGAAGAAGAGGTAGTTTATGGAATTACCAAGCCTCTAGCCAGCTGGAATCCTGTTTGGGCGAATTTTCACTATTGGGTAGATCTGTATTCAAGCTCAAAAAAAGCCCGGAATATTTTAGATAAGATTAGAATTTTCATCAATCCTCCGGGTTGGTTTCCTGATTATTTGGGAGGAATGCAGTATCCAAAAGAAATAAATATCAGCTCTTACCTAAAATATAGTCCTGATTATAATAAGCGATTCAAATCATATATAATCAGCACTTTTCTTTTTACGCTGATTATTTCTAGTTTGCTTATTTTCCTCAATTCAGAATTAAATACATTGCAACTGATAAGTTGTAGCATGCTTTCGATGTTAAGCCTTTGCACTTGCGGTATGTTGATGGAACAAAAAACCGGTGTCGAATGGTTTGAATTTCTGCGGATATTTTATTGGATTTTAGTTCCTTTCAGCTTTTACAATAGTGATTTATTTACTAATCTGTTCATTTTTAATACATTGTTGGCCTTGCTGTCATTTTTCTGGTTCCATCGCCTTAGAGGAATAAAATATGTTTAAACAACACAAAAGCTTCTCCATTATTTTTATCCTGATCATGATTTTGAATCTAATGGTTCAGTCCATTGTTTTTGAGGAATACAACATTTTTATTAAACCATTGATTTGTTTGTCACTTGCTTTTTATCTGTTTCAGGAAAGTAATATGAAGGTGGGATTTAACCGTTTGGTTTTTGCCGGACTTATTTTTTCTTTGTTCGGCGATATTTTACTATTGTATTCTGGTTCAGATGTTTTTCTCTTTTTATACGGATTGGTTTCATTCTTAATCGCACATATTTTATACTCATCAGCATTCTTTCGTGATTTTAAAAATAAGCCTCAGGAATCAAAATACTTTGGGCATCTGATACTTTTTTTGATGGGGGTGTTCTCTATGAGTTATTACTCAATCATCAGGGATTATCTAAATGACTTCCGTATACCGGTTCTGGCATATATTTTCGTGATATCTATCATGGCAATTCTTGCTGGCTATCGCTATAGAAGGGTAAATTTGTTAAGCTTTAGGTTGATCTGTTTTGGGGCTAGCTTTTTTGTTATCTCTGATGCGGCGCTTGCCTATATGAAGTTTGTTGAGCCCTATTCATTTGCAGGAATATTAATTATGTTAACGTATATGATCGCTCAGTTCCTGATCACTCTGGGGACTATTGAGCGGAAGGTAGTAGTATCACCTGGAGCTGAATCACCAGAAACCAGTAACTAATTATTTGTCAAATTAATGTAAGGTGGAATTAAGTAATTAATCTATATTACACCAACAAATTTTTTAAGGTTCCCAAAAATCCCATTTAAGATTTTTTAATCGAAATTTCCTATCATAATATGCTCAGAGGTTCTGGATTGATGCTTTTACTATTAATTCAGTTTCTGTTTCTGGATTTTTCTGTTGCTCAGGTTAAAATTGATAATCCCATTGAAGAGCTGATAGTTCGAAATGCAGCAACTGTTTATTTTAAATCTTTAGATGAGCAGGCGGGAATTTACAGAGGTGTTGAATATACAGGCTATCCTTTTAGAGTTAGATCAGGACATCAATACTTTGAATCAGCTGATATTAGCAATGGTTCTGTTTTTTATGATGGTATTCTTTATGAAGGTGTTCCAATGCGTTACGATATCGTTAAGAATGAGGTAGTTGTACTTTATCCTGATAATGTTTCCGGAATTAGTTTACACAATCAAAAGATAAAACATTTCAATATTTATAATCACCATTTTATTCACATTGGCAAAGAAGATATGATTTCTGATGCCATACCTCCCGGATTCTACGATCGAGTTTATGAAGGGGAAATTGAGTTGTTGGTGAGTCGTTCAAAAGGCACTTTAAAGGAGGCGACATCCGCAGGGAATTTTATTACTATTCTTAAGCAAAAGAATATTTTCTTTTTAAGAAAGCAAAAAAATTACTTCCAGGTTGAAAGTATTGGATCTGTTTTAAAAGTTTTAGGTATTAATCAAAAAGAAATTCTTGATGAATTGAAAAAGAATAAGATAAAATTCAGGAAAGATCCTGAAAAGGCTATTGTGCATATGTTGAGATTCAATGATCAGCGATCAAGGTAATATGATGAAATCAACTATTCTGTTTCTTTGTTTTTACTTAGCTGTATTTCAAGTTGGGGCACAGAATAAGCCTTTACTAATTAGTATTGACTTTAAAGATGTAAGTATTCAGGACTTTGTTAAAGAAATTGAGTCTAAATCTGCCTTTCATTTCTACTATAGTCCATCAGAGATGGATAGCTTAAGACTTACATTTAGTGCTAAAAATGAGACAATTGCCACGATTCTCAGAATTGCTTTCAAAAACACTGATTTCAGCTATTCGATCGATAAGCAAAATAATGTCTTTTTAACCAAAGGAGTAGAGATTTTGGCAAACCTCCCCTACGGTCTATTTGAAAATGAACGGGATTCTATAAACTGGAAGGAGCAAAAGGAACCAGAACTAATAGCAGAATTAACAACTGTCTCGGAGCAGGTTGATTTAGCTGGTAATTTTGAAAATAAACAGATCCAAATCGGGAATAAGACCGCTCAACTCAAGCCGGGAAATGTTACTTTAATTGGATATATTCGCGATGCAAAGACCGGTGTTCCTGAAATTGGCGCTGCAGTTTTCATTGAGAATCCCCGAATTAATACTTATACCAATCAGTTTGGATATTACAATCTTGTTATACCACGTGGAGCACATACGTTAAATGTTAAGGCCTTGGGTATTCAGGATACCAAACGCAATTTAATGATCTATTCTGACGGCAAGCTGGATATTGAAATAAAGACTCAGGTGCTTTCATTGAGAGAGGTTGTTATTTCTGCAGAGAAGTCTGCGAATGTTAGGAATGTGCAAATGGGGGTTGAAAAGCTAAGTATAAAATCCATTAAACAAGTTCCAGTTGCATTTGGGGAAGCTGATATTGTTAAAGTTATGTTAACACTTCCGGGAGTGAAATCTGTGGGTGAAGCAAGTAATGGATTCAATGTAAGGGGAGGAGCGGTAGATCAGAACCTGATTTTGTTTGATGATTTAACAATCTATAATCCTTCACACTTTTTTGGTTTTTTCTCGGCATTTAATCCCGATGTAATTAAGGATGTAGAATTGTATAAAAGTAGTATTCCATCCCGCTACGGTGGCCGATTATCTTCTGTTCTTGATGTAAGCAGCAGGGATGGAAATAATAAAAAATTAAGCGGAACTGCCGGAATCGGACTTTTAACAGGCCGCTTAAACATTGAAGGTCCGATTATAAAAGACAAGACTTCTTTTATCCTTGGAGGAAGAACAACCTACTCCAATTGGCTGCTAAAAATGCTGCCTGATGAATCAGGTTATAACAATGCTAAGGCAGCCTTCTCTGATTTAAACTTGAGAATCAGCCATGAAATTAACAAAAAGAACAATTTATACTTATCTGGATATCTAAGTGATGATAATTCCAATTTGGGTAGCGATACCTCCTTTGCCTACAGCAACCAGAATTTATCCTTAAAATGGAAGCATATTTTTAATAATCAGTTGACTGGGGTTTTTGTGGGTGGTTTAAGTAAATACCAATACAATAATAATAGTGTTGCTAACCCGACCAATGCTTATAAAATGGCTTTTGGTATTCAGCAAGTCAATTTTAAATCTGACTTTAACTACTACCTGAGCTCAAAGCATACCATTGATTTCGGGGTCAGCACCATACGATATGATCTCAATCCCGGAACTTTCCAGCCTCTGGGTTCTCAATCATTGGTAAAGTCAGATATATTAGCATCTGAACAGGCATACGAAAGTGCTATTTATGTGGGAGATCGGTTTGACCTGAGTCAAAATTTATCATTTGATCTTGGTGTTCGCTATTCCATGTTTAATTATATGGGGCCTCAAAGTTCTAATATTTATGCCCCAAATCTTCCCAAATCGCAGACTAATGTAATTGGTACAACTAACTTTAAAAATGGTGAAATTGCTAAAACTTATCATGGGCCTGAGCTTAGGATGTCGGCCAGATATCAGCTTAGCGAAGACTTCTCAGTAAAGGCAGCTTATAATACCTTAAGGCAGTATATCCACCTTTTGACAAATACAGCTTCTATTTCTCCTACAGATATCTGGAAGCTTAGTGATCCTAATATCAGACCCCAGTTTGGGGATCAAACATCCTTGGGTTTTTATAAAAATTTTAAGGATAATACCATTGAAACCTCCATTGAAGGTTATTATAAAAATTTAAAAGACTATCTGGATTACAAAAGCGGAGCTAATTTAATTTTGAATCCCAATATCGAAACGGACGTAATTAACACCAGGGGTAAAGCCTATGGTGTAGAATTTTTAATTAAGAAACTGAGTGGCAAATTAAATGGTTGGATGGGATATACTTATTCCAGAACATTGTTGAAAATGGATGATGCGAATGCAGGTCAGATCGTTAACGATGGAAATTTTTATCCCGCAAATCATGATAAGCCTCATGATTTTAGTCTGGTGGCCAATTACCGTTTCTCTCATCGGTTCAGTGCATCTTTTAATACGGCTTACAGTACCGGCAGACCAATTACAGTTCCAATTGGTAAATATTTTTATGCAGGATCTTTGAGAGCAAATTACTCAGATAGAAATTCACTTCGAGCACCAGATTATTTCAGGACTGATTTTTCAATAAATATAGAGGGTAATCACAAAGTGCATCAACTCACCCATAATTCATGGACTTTGGGTATCTATAATCTTACAGGAAGGGATAATGCTTATTCAACCTATTTTGTTTCTGAAAAGGGAGTTATTAAAGGGTATCAGCTTACCATTTTCGGTTCTGCTATTCCATTTGTAAACTATAACATCAGGTTTTAATATGAAGACCAGGACAATTAAATTACTAATCTTTATTTCAATTCTGCATTTTTCATTGTCATGTAAAAAGCCATTTGAGCACGATGTAATACGTGATTCTCCTGCTTTGCTGGTTGTTGAAGGTGTAATTAATCAGGGCGGGCAAACAAGTATTTTTTTGAGCCGTTCACTCAAACTATCAGATAAGAGTGTGGTTCAAATGGAGAAAGGAGCAAAAGTGCAGGTTGAAGGCACAAATAATACCATTTTAGCTCTTACTGAAAGTTCTGCAGGTGTATATACTTTGCCAATTACCACCTTCAACTCTAATTTGCAATATCGGCTTAGAATTAAAACAATTGGAGGTAAAGAATATCTTTCTGAGCTAATGACGGTTCTTACAACTCCTGCAATTGATAGTTTGAACTGGAGAAGGGAAAGGGATGGCGTAGGAGTATATATAGATGCTCAGGATAAAAATAATAATACAAAGTATTATCAATGGGATTACATGGAGACATGGGAAGAGCGCTCGGTTGAATTTTCAGACTATATTTATAAAGATGCAAAAGTTCAAGATAGAGATCCAGTTGAAAAAGTTAAAATTTTTACTTGCTGGAAAAATAAATCATCAACCAATATTCTAATCAATTCAACAACGAAGTTAAGTTCTGATGTTGTGGATAATTTTCCACTTGCTTTGATACCAAATAGATCTGAAAAGTTAGGAATAAGGTATAGTATGTTAGTCAGCCAGTATGCAATCAGCAGGCAGGCTTTTGAATACCTGACCTTAATGAAAAGAAATTCTGAGCAGATAGGTTCAATTTTTGATAATCAACCTTCAGATATCATTGGGAATATTAAATGTATTATCAACCCAGACGAGCGT
>CAMCTU010000099.1 GCA_945878525.1 Sphingobacterium thalpophilum | reverse complement strand
TGTCAGCCTTTATCATATTATCATTTTAACCAATCTCTCTCCATCAAGCACTGGAATCCCTTTGGTAATATTCAGATTCAGACAAAATTTAATATCTTCCTCAATACCCAGCTTTTTCAGACGTTCACTATGTGAAGTTTTCTTCAAATAAGTATTCAAATCATCTTTGGCTATGATGTATAAATCTTCAGAAGCAATTCCTGCATCATCTAAAACATAATTCGCTTCTCTGAGATGATGCACAACCCCACCTGCAAAAAGTGTATCCTCAAGATTAACCTTATCCTTCCAGCCAGAACATAATAATAAAACGTCATTGGACTGCGATTTTAACCAGTCGCAAAGTGATTCAAGATTTAAAAAAGAACCTATCACAATTTTATGTGCTCCGCGTGACATATTGATCGCATGTGTTCCGTTAGTAGTAGTTAATACAATAGTTTTACCACCTACCTTTTCCCTTGTGTACGAAAATGGAGAATTCCCGAAATCAAAACCATCAACAACCTCACCATTTCGCTCTGCGGCAAGTAGGAAACCAGAAGGTCTGTAAGATTCGCATGCCTCAATCGTAGCGACGGGTATGATTGATTCTGCTCCATTTTCAATGCCGTAGCAAATTGAAGATGTTGCCCTGAAAATATCAATTACAACAACAATACTGTTAGTAAAATCGTGAAGATGAAGCAAAGCAGGTGTCAGACAAACTTCGAGGTTACGTTTTTGCATTTAGGGGATAGATTTTTATTTAAAAGGCATTTTTACCACCCTTGCTAATACTTTATTATCTCTGATCTTTATAAAAATATCAGTCCCAACCTTCGAGAAGCTTGTTTTGACATAACCCATACCAATACCCTTTTGAAGACTTGGCGATTGGGTACCCGAAGTCACTTTACCTATTGTAATGCCAGCGTTGTCGACAATTTCATAATCATGGCGAGGAATTCCTCTCTCTATCATTTCAAATCCGACCAGCTTTTGCTCAACCCCATTTTGCTTTTGTTTTACAAGATTTCCTGAATTGACAAAGCTCTTGGTAAATTTAGTTATCCATCCAAGTCCAGCTTCAATTGGCGAGGTTGAATCGTCGATATCGTTTCCATACAAGCAGAAACCCATCTCTAATCTTAGCGTATCCCTTGCTGCGAGTCCGATTGGTTTGATACCTAAAGGCTCACCAGATCTAAATACTTCATTCCAGATATGTGCAGAATCCTTTTTGTCGAAATATAACTCAAATCCACCGGCTCCAGTATAGCCTGTGGCAGAGATTAGCACATTTTCTATTCCTGCAAATACACCCTTTTTAAAGGTATAATAATCCATTTCGGCCAAATCAACATCGGTTAAAATCTGTAAAGCCTCTGCTGCTTTTGGACCCTGAACCGCAAGTAAGGAAGTCTGATCCGAAATATTCTTCATCTCAACTCCTGCATTATTGTATTTTGAGATCCATTCCCAGTCTTTTTCAATATTTGAAGCATTAACAACCAGCATAAAAGCTTTTTCATTTATGCGATAGACTAAAAGATCATCTACAATACCCCCGTGCTCATTAGGAAGACATGAATATTGAACTTTACCGTCAAAAAGAACAGAGGCATCATTTGAGCAAACTCTTTGGATAAGATCTAATGCACCATCTCCTTTTAAGATAAATTCACCCATGTGACTAACATCAAATACACCTACGCCATTTCTGACTGTTTCATGCTCGATGTTAATTCCACTATACTGGACAGGCATATTAAATCCGGCAAAAGGTACCATTTTGGCGCCAAGCTCAATATGGGTATCATTTAATGCAACACTTTTCATTATTCTGTAGGTATTATTATTGAGCCAAAAGTAATTAAAAACGGTTAAAAGCTGAGCTATAATTTCAGACTAAACAAATCCGTTTTGAATCTATAACTCAAGGCTGAGCTGGGGTTTACTGATTTGGAAGGTTTTACGATGAAAAGGTGTTAAACCATAGGAAATTACTGCATTTCTATGCTTAACGGTAGGATATCCTTTATTGTTTATCCAGTCATATTGCGGATAATCAGCTGCTAAACGGAGCATATATTCGTCACGATAGGTTTTAGCTAAAATAGAGGCTGCAGCAATTGAGAAATACTTGCTATCCCCTTTTACAATACAATTATGCCCAACATCCTCAAAAGATTTGAATCGGTTACCGTCAACAATTATAAACCCTGGTCGGATTTGAAGTTGCCTGAGTGCAAGATGCATTGCGAAAATTGACGCATTCAAAATATTTATTTTATCTATTTCAGTATGATCAACTGATGCTACCGCATATGCCAGCGATTCCCGCTGTATCAAATCACGAAGTTCAAACCGATCCTTCTCCTTGATTTTCTTAGAATCGTTTAGCATTGGGTGCGAAAAACTGCGTGGCAGGATCACCGCAGCAGCAAAAACAGGGCCAGCAAGACATCCTCTTCCCGCTTCATCGCAGCCCGCTTCAATATAATCCTGCTGAAAGTATGGAAGAAGCATAATTTATATTTAACGTGAACTAGACATAAAATTTAAAAACCTCATACCTGCCTTCCGGCAGGGAAACATAGCACTTTATAGCTTCCAACCTTCATTTTAGACACATATAGTCTTGAAGCTTCGCTTCAATCTATGTTTTCTCTAAAGCAAAATAAAAGACCATCTATACAGCTAAAAATTAATTTTAAAATTTATATATCGAACTCCAGTTATTTAAAAGAATTTTATCAAGATACCCTAATGGTCAATAAAGTAATATCATCTGAATCCATCTTTGCATTATTTTGGGTTTGAATATTCTTCAAAATAGTCTCATTAAGATTATCTACCTCCAATAAACAGCTTTCTAATAAATGTGAAACAAGTTCCTGATCAGAAATATATACTTCTTCATTGGGGCTTTCAACAAGGCCATCAGTATAATTGAACACTATACTGCCTGGCGTCAGAATTTCGATTCCTAAATGGATGGATGGAAGGACGTCAAATGCCCCGATGATGGTAGTACCTTCTTTTAAGAACTTAACCTTGCCATCTAAAATGAGAATTGATGGATTATGCCCGGCATTAACATATTGCAATTCCCTAGTTTGTTCATTGTATAACCCAAGAAATAAGGTTACAAAGCGTTCTCCTTTAGTATTCGAGTAAACAATCTCATTCAATCGATCTGTCAGTTTTACAAGATTCCGCTCTACTGAAGCCCAGGCTCTTAAACTTGCCTGTAAATTCGCCATCAGAAGAGCTGCAGAAACTCCCTTACCTGAGGCATCTGCAATACACCAAAGATATTCGTGCGTACCTAACTTGATAAAGTCGAAATAATCCCCACCGATATTTTCATTAGGAAGGTAGGTAGCACCAACCTCCACCGCACCTGTTTTTGGTAATCGACTGGGTATAAGCATTCCCTGAACTTCAACAGCTAATTCCATATCGCGTTGTAAACGTTCCTTACCTACCCTTTCTTTCAGAAGTTTTTTATTCTCAAGTGCGACAACTATTACATTGATGAGCGTCTGAATAAAATTGAGATCACTGCTTAACAGTTTCTGATTCATATAAAAACCCCCTATCAGGACAAAAGCTAGAAGCTCCTGATTATGAAAAACCGGCACAAAATATTCGTATTTATTTAATAGGGGATCTAGATGTGTTTTGAGAGAAGTTATATTTCTAAAATCTAGTAATGCCTGATAGGTTTGCTGCAATGTTTTTGCATTTTCAAATTCACCACCAAACCGTGCTGCACAATAAAAATGTTCTCCCTCTTTGATCAATAGCCGAATCTCCCCTATTTTTAAGTGGACATTCAATATCACCCCCATCATTTCAAATAAGACTGATGAAGCACTATTGGTATTAATTGCCTGCGTAATTTCAAGCAAAGAGTTTAATTCAGCCTGACGTTTTAGCAAAAGTTGGATTAACTCGCTTTCATCGTTTACAGCTGATATTGGTTTTCTTTGCAAAACTTTAATATTGGGGGCTGCGAATTTAAAATTAATGAATTAATCCAAACTTACAATCAGAAATAGGGTTTTATGGCTTTTGACTTAAATCTTGTAACTGAGTCCGGGCTTTGCTATCTTCATGATTTCTATCATATCCCAAATCTACCGCACCATCCTCCCCTTCCAATTGTATTTTCCAGAATTGCCGGCAATCCCAATGTACAACATATAAAATATGTGGACTATTGTAAGTAATGGCAATATCCGCAACAATTTACTTCTGTTTGCAAACCTGCATAGAGTTACATGAAAGGAAAGTTCAGAAATAATCTTTATACTAATTATAGCTAAAAATAAGTACCAATAAAAAGGATTGAAAAAACCTAAAACGGATAATAAAACGATTATTAAATTAAACAGCCAAACTAAAACCCCAATAAATACAACCGCCTTGTTTTTGTATTTTGTGCTTTTTGAAGCCCAGCGCTTTCGCTGTTGAATAAACTCACCCAGGGTAGATTTTGCATGTGTATAAACAATTGCTCCAGATGCTTTACAAAAGCCAATCCCATCAGGATAAACTGATGCTACTTTATGAAGAAACAGTTCATCATCACCAGAGGCTAATTGATCAATACCTTGAAATCCTTTTAATTCATAAAATACTTCTCTGCGATAAGCAAGATTAGCTCCATTACATGTTGAAGGCATTTTGTTTCCTACTCCTGCAGCTCCTAATCCAAGCAGGAATAAAAATTCAAGACTTTGCATTTCTTCGAATGTACTCTTTTCTTCAAAAAAAAGAACTGGTGAGGAGATCATTTTATAATCTCCGCTCTCGTAGAATCCAACAATGGTTTTCAGCCATGCAGGAGACATCCTACAATCGGCATCAGTTGTGATGATAAGTTCTGATTCAGAAAGCTTAATTGCCTCAGTTATTGCTTTCTTTTTATATGAATTCAATGGCTTGCTCTCATTCAAGACCAATAGTTTTACACCTCTGTCTGCAAATGAAAGAACTATTTCAGATGTTCGGTCAGTAGAATGGTCATCTACAACAATTAATTCCACTAAATGTGAAGGATAATCCTGTGCGAGAATATCACTGATTGTATTGTAAATCTTATCTTCCTCATTTCGTGCCGCAATCATAACACTCACAGTAGTTTTAAACTGATTAATTTTGAGATCATACGTTTTGAGATTCTTCCATCCCCTACGCAGGAATAGTATCAAACCCAAATAAGCCACAGCGAGGCTAGACGAAATAATACTAATTATCAGGACTACCAAAGAAATTGAGCTTTAAAACGAAAACTGCCCCTAAAATAGCTGGAATAATTAAATTAATCAGCCATATACTTGCAACTGCTGCCATAACTGCGATTTCCTGATTAGTTACAAAAGAAAAAAAGTAAGCAGCGGTTGTTGCTCTTAAACCTATGTCAAGAAGATCAAGAGAAGGCATTGAGGATTGAACGAAGTAAAAGATAAACAGTATCAAAATCATATATAGCGGATCTATTTCTGGAATCAGAAAATGAATGATCAGAAAATATTGTGTACTGAATATAAGTACACGCGACAAGCTATACATTGACATATGCAAGAGCTCTGACAATTTGAACTTCGAAAAAATAATAAAAAAGCGTTTGTAAGGCCTCATGAATTTAATTTTTGATAGCAGGCCATTTATCCAATGGATATTGAAAAAGAAAAGTAGAAAAAATCCACTGAAAACAAGGGCCAAAATGGCTATACTTAATTTCATGATGGGATTCAGATCTAAAAAATGAAAAATAAACCAGCTTAGTGCCAATGAACCTAACACATTGATCAGTACCAGTTGACCGAAAGCCCCGACAGTCATAGCAATAGCACCTTTTATCCGCTTATTTGGAGACAGAAAAAAGACCCTCCCTCCATATTCTCCGATACGGTTCGGAGTGAAAACTGCCCATGTCAATCCGCAAAAAACAGATTCAACCGCCTTCCAGGTAGTGATTATCTCTATTTTCTGAACAAGGTATTTCCATTTTAGAGCCTCTAAAAACCAATTCAATAACATCAGCAAAATCTGGGTAGACAACACTAACCAAACATCTGAAGGATTTAGCTTGTTGAGGATCATCCTGAAGTCGCTAATACCACTATTATTACTAAGCCTGTTGTAAATGTACCAAGAAGCCAGACCTAAAATGGTTAACTTAATGCAAATGCTCAGAATTTTTTGGGTACGCTTATTCAAAGTATTTTATTTCTGCAATGTTAAGCAAAAGCTTGAGTGAATTTAAATATTGAAATTGAATTAGGCTAAAAACATTAAAAAGCCTGTAATTTCTTAATATTGTCAAAAATGATTAAAGAAAAATCTACCGAGCGGATAATCCTTGGAATTGATCCCGGAACGAGTGTTATGGGTTATGGTATTATTAAAGAAGTAAAAAGTACAGTTGATCTGATCTGTTTGGGTGTCGTCAAACTTCAGCACCTTGACGATCATCCTCTGAAACTCAAACATATTTTTGAGAAAACCGTTTTTCTGATTGATCAGTATCAACCCGATTGCCTCGCAATCGAAGCCCCTTTCTATGGAAAAAACATACAGGTGATGCTAAAACTTGGCCGAGCACAAGGAGTAGCAATGGCCGCAGCATTATCACGAAGTCTTCCTATTTTTGAATACTCCCCAAGAAAGATAAAGCAGTCCATCACAGGCAATGGGAATTCTTCCAAAGAACAGGTAGCAGCTATGCTGAAAACGCTTTTGAAATTCTCTGAAACTCCTGAATTTTTAGATGCTACTGATGGTTTGGCAGTTGCAGTTTGCCATTCATTCCAAAAAATAAGCAGCACCGGCAACAAAAAGAACTATTCTGGATGGGATGCTTTTGCAAAGGATAATCAGAAGCGACTAAAATAAAGGGATTTAGAGTTGCTCCTTAATTTTTTCGGCTGTAACTTCAAACTCTTCGTCTGTAAAACTGAGTTTTGGCCGACTAAAATTCATATCGTCCATGCTGTTGATTGGTATGAGATGAATATGTGCATGAGGAATTTCAAGACCGATAACAGAAATACCGATCCGCTGACATGAAATTGCTTTTTTTAAGCCTGTTGCAACAATCTGTGCAAACATCATTAGTCCGACATATGTTTCACTATCTAAATCAAATATATAATCAACCTCCTGTTTAGGAATAACCAAAACATGACCTTTTGTCAATGGGTTTATATCCAGAAAGGCAAGAAAATCTAAGGACTCAGCGACTTTATAACATGGAATGTCACCAGCTATAATTTTTGAGAAAATTGATTCCATAATAATTCGATTTAAACTCTGATCAGGTTTTAATTATCTGCTGATTTCAATGATCTCAAACTCAATTTTACCAGCAGGAACAGCAATCTCTGCAGTATCTCCAACGGATTTACCAAGTAATCCCTGGGCTATGGGTGACTTCACTGAAATTTTACCTGTCTTAAGATCTGCCTCTGATTCAGAAACAAGCTTATAAGTCATGGTTGCCCCATTCTTCATGTTTTTGATCTTCACGATTGATAATGCCAATACTTTTGAAGAATCAAGCTTTGATTCATCTATTAAACGGGCATTCGCCAAAACATTTGTAAGCTTTGAAATTTTTGATTCATGATGTCCCTGTGCTTCTTTTGCAGCATCATATTCAGCATTCTCCGACAAATCACCCTTGTCTCTTGCCTCTGCAATTGCTTTTGAAATCTGTGAACGACCTTCAGTTTTTAATAAATGAAGCTCTTCTTTAAGTTTTTCTAATCCTTCCCGGGTATAATAGGTTACTTCCGTCATATCTCACACATTTTATAATAAACTCTTAAAAACAAACAAGACTATGTCGGCTAAAGCCAATATAGTCTTGCTCACATCAATACGAAGATAATATTTTTGACTTTAGATTTCCAAATTTCTATAATGAAATTGGATAAGAAGATTGAAGAGATGCCAAAAAAGCTTCATTATCAATCAATAGCAAATAGTTGTTTTATTTTTTCGGCCAGCACTTCAGAAATTTTTCTGTAGGATTCGTAGGTCCATCCTGCAACATGCGGACTTAAAATTACATTCGGACAATCTTTTAATTCATTGAACCATTCCTGCTCAGCTAATGCGGGGAATTTTTCAACCTGAAGGACATCTAATCCAGCAGCGTTAATTTTTCCACTGCGTATCCCATTCAACAAGGCTCTTGTATTTACAATTTCACCTCTTGAAGCATTTAACAAAATAATAGGCTTTTTAAAATGGAATAAATATTCTTCATTAACCATTTGTTTCGTTTCGTAGGTCAATGGAATATGAAAACTTAGAATATCTGCCTGTTTAACAACCTGTTCCATACTCACTTCTTCTGCATATTGATTCGAAAATTCCGTTTTGTATTTATCATAAGCAATCACCTTTACCTCAAATCCTGAAAGTTTGCGGGCTAGCATCTGACCGGTATTCCCATATCCAATAATAGCAACGGTTCTGCCTTTTAGCTCCCATCCTCTGTTACCTTCCCTGTCCCAGGTACCGTTTCGTACTTCGCTATCTGCTTTCCTTAAATTATTTAGTAATGAGAGTAACATGCCAATAACATGTTCAGCTACAGCATCCCGGTTACCCTCAGGAGCATTGATACAAGATATATTTTTAGTTTTGGCATATTCATAATCCACATTGTCCATACCTGCCCCAGCCCTTGCAATAAATTTAAGATTTGAACCTGCATCAATAAGCTCAGGGTCAATCTGAAATCGGGTGCGGACAGCAATTCCTGTATAAATCTTCAGAACCTCCAGGATCTCATTTTTGCTGATAAATGGAAGCTCATCGCAAACAAAACCCTGTTTTTCTACCTCAATTTTAAAGGCAGGATGCAAGTGGTCTGCAATCAGGATTCTGTTCATACTATGATTATTCTCGAGGAACCAATAAGGTTCGTCAGTTTAACAAAATCTTCTACACTCAGCCGCTCAGCCCGAAGGTCGAACATTGGATCATCAATCATACTTTCTTTGCTGACAAGTGATGACAAAGCATTTCTCAGTGTTTTACGCCTTTGGTTAAAGCCTGCTTTGACAACCTTCCAGAACAATTTTTCATCGCAATTCAGTTTTGCAACATCATTTCGGGTAAGCCGTATGACTGCCGATGTAACTTTGGGCGGAGGATTAAAAACACCAGGTTTTACAGAAAACAAGTATTCGACCTTGTAGTAGGCCTGTAGAAAAACACTCAATATGCCATACTCTTTGCTTCCCGGCGTTTCTGCACAACGCTGGGCAACTTCTTTTTGAAACATTCCAACCAGTTCAACGACCTGATTTCGGTTATCGAGCACCTTGAATAATATTTGCGATGAAATATTATAGGGGAAATTACCAATAATACCGAATTTTCCAGAAAAAACAGACGCAAAATCCAGTTGCAAAAAATCTCCATTGATCAGGCTTTCCCCCAGATCTTTATATTTCTTTTTCAAAAATTCATAGGATTCAGTATCTATATCGATGAGGTAGGTTTCCAAATCAGTTTTGGCAAGCAAAAAATCAGAAAGAATTCCCATTCCCGGGCCAACCTCCAATACCTGTTTATAATGATCTCCGGCATGAAGACTGTTGACAATTTTCTCAGCAATATTTTTATCTGTTAAGAAATGTTGTCCGAGATGTTTCTTTGCCCTTACTAAACTCATATCCACTGTATTTGGTGCAAATTACGGAAAAAAGAGGTTAAGGAAATGAGCAAATTGAGGCAATTAGCAAATTAGTACATGATTTGTCTATGAATTGATTTGACTATTTGTCAATTGAGAATTAGTAAATGAGCAAATCACTAGTGTCCGGGGAACTTTTAATGATAAAATAAAAGATCAAATTTTTAGCTCATAATTATGCGCTCTACTTTTTTCGCTTTTTTTTGTTTTTTTTTATTTGTGCTCAAGCTTCCCTGCGGGAGGTTCCTGCAGCCCGCCCGGATGAACCCGTTCGGACGGGCAGAAATTAGCATGCCGAGGAGGAACGACGAGACCATGAGTGCCTTAAAAGCAATAAACAAATACGAATAAATGCCGCCGCTGCACCTGATGCTATAAAAGTTAATGCTTTGGCTTGGACTGTGCCTGCAGCACCAGTCCCGATGAAAATCGGGACGGAAAAAAGGTTAACGGAGATTTTGTGCTTAGGCCAAAGCTTATCAACAGTCCTGTTATTTTAGGTAGAATTTTGCAGATTTCAAGGCAGTGAAACTATAAAAAATGATTCTAAACTTAAAGGGGCGCTTGCTTTGTATCGGATTCTTACAATGTAAAGGACTATTTTATCTGAAATTTTATTTTAACCGGACAACAGTAATGAGCAAATTTGAAAATTAGCAAATGGGCGAATGCTGAGTTATCAACTGTATACTATCAATTTTTTCGCACTCTCAATTCTCCACTGTGAATTTCTTACTGGCTGGTACTTGAAACCTATAACTTATTACTTATTAATTATATCCTATAACTTGTAACCTAATTGGAGTTTGGGATTAAAGTCTTTATTTTGCGTTAATTATTTATAAACGGGCAAGCAGGAATGAGTGATAAAATTAAAATTGGAATTTCAATAGGAGATGTAAACGGTATTGGTCTTGAAGTCATCATAA
>CAMCTU010000098.1 GCA_945878525.1 Sphingobacterium thalpophilum | reverse complement strand
AATCAATTTCGATAAATTAAAAATGATTTCTAATTTTTTTAAACCTATTTAACGTCCCACCAAACGCGGTTTGTTAAGATATTATAATTAGCTCCACCCTGACGGGTCATTGCAGCTATAAAATTTTCACTGTTAGAATTTTGTTCATTCGGCCCGATAACCATTCGCCTTGGAATCGTACCTCCTGAGAGGTTACCTGGATAATTCACCGGAACTAAAGCAGGATAACCAGTACGACGCCAGGTTGAGAAAACCTCATATTCATCAATAAAACACAGGCCTACCCATTTTTGGGTTGAAATTTGTTCCAACTTTTGATTAAAGGTTCCCGTGGTTTTAAAGGCATTTAACTTTAAATAAGCATCTATTCTATTGGTTGCAATTACCCCAGCAGGGCCATACATGCCCCATTGCTGTATTCCGGATCTTACACCTCTGTTAAATGAATCTTCTGCACTTCCGGCAAACCATCCCCTGATTGTAGCTTCGGCTAGGAGTAAATTACTCTCAGACGCGGTAAAAATGAACATAGGCGCATTGTATCGCAGAAGTGTATTAGGATTAGGTTCTGAATAAGTTCCAAAATTTGCTGGTGCAGCATCCCATATACCATTTTGCATTCCAGATTGCAAATTAGTAGCGGTATCAGCAACAAATGCTGTAGTTGGAGAAGCCCTTATCCATACAACTGCCAAAGCATTTAGTCTTGGATCTTTGGTATTCTTTAAATGATCGATCAGTGTCTTTGACAATTTCCCGCCAAGTCTGTTATCTACTGCCTGAGGGGTATTGTAGTCAGCTTCCATTAAACCCTGTGCGATTGGATTACGGTTTGAGATTTGACCCCCTTCAACGTATTGAATGGTAGCCATATCGCTATCATTGATGATAACTCCGCCGGCAATTGCCTTTTTTACCCAGGATTCTGACATTGCAGGATCAATCTTACTCAAGCGCATTCCCAATCGCAACATCAGGGAGTATGCAAACTTCTGCCATTTTGGGATATTACCTGAATAAACTAAATCAGCAGATCCGAAAGTAGGTTTAGCTGTATTAAAACTTTTTGCGGCTTCATCTAGTTCTTTAAGCATATCTGCATAAATATCAGATTGCTTATCATACTTAGGTTTGTAAATCTTATCAGATGAACCCTTTCCTGCTTCTTTATAGGGAATATCTCCATACATATCAGTGATGCGGTGATAGACAAAAGCACGCCAAATCCTTGCAACTGCAAGTTTATTGATCAGGTCGGCATTACCTGTAACTGTTCGGATAACTTCTTCTATTTCTAGTCCTTCACTTATAAAAAAACTCTCAAATAAATTAGACTGCCAGCCCAGATTACCAACATATTTATCGCCTTGCGCCTGACCAATATTATAGTTAGCCATATGTTGCATGGCACCCCCAAGCATAAAATAGTCATATCTGGCAGACGACAACTGTGCCTTTGTTAATAAAAACTCCGGAACAACACTTGTGGCTGCATTAGGGTTTACGTTTAACTCTTCGAAACCCTTATCACAAGAAATTCCGAATAGCATTATTAAAACAATTGCTGTATTTCTGAAAAAATGATTTTTCATGTTCATAAGATTAAATGATTAAAACTTTACCTGTAGATTTAAACCTATGCTTCTTGTTCTTGGAAGTCCAAATGCCTCCAAACCCTGAGCATTGTCACTGGTATTACTTGATTCAGGATCGAAATTTTCAGTTTTACTATACAAAATGAATAAATTTCTTGCCACTGCCGATAATGTGGCAGATTGAAATTTCAATGCACCTACTTTTGAAATAGGAAGCCTATACCCTAAAATAACCTGACGCAGTTTCACAAAACTTCCATCATAGGCAAATAGTCCTGTATAGCTCTGTTGTGAGTTGTAATAGTTATCGATCTGAACAACCGGAACCGTGTAAGAATAAGGTGCGCCTGCTTCAGTTACACCATTTAGTGGTAGTCCACTCTCACGACCAGGAAGGGTAGATTTTGGCAATCCAAACCTGGATGCATACCAATTGGTATTTGACCATATGGTATTGCCAAATTTTCCATCCAGGAGAACACTAAATGACAGGTTTTTATATCCAAAGTTATTGGTCAATCCCATAGTATATGGCGGAACACCTACCCCAAGATCCGTCAAAGGACTTACAACCTGCAGGTTACTAACCGTATTAAACACTGTTTGACCATTCGCATTTTTTAAATGCATAAATCCTCTCACCATTCCAAAAGGTTGTCCAACGCGGTTTTGAATGACACCTCCTGCGACGCCTGTACCAACAGTAACTTCTGTAAGTCCTTCTGCAAGCTTAACAATTTCGCTACGGTTATAGGCAAAATTATAACTCACATCCCAACTAAAATTTTTGCTCTTTATTGGCTTACCACTTATAAGAAACTCAATACCTTTATTACTAACTTCCCCAACATTAAGTAGGGCCTCTGTGTAACCACTTGTATTTGGAATAGTTGTTCTTACGATATCATCGGTAGTTTTTCGGTTATAGAGGGTGAAGTCAATGCCGAGTCTATTGTTAAACAGCTGAACATCTAAACCTGCTTCATAAGTAGTAGATGTCAATGGCCTTAAATCAGGATTTGTTACCAACCTTGAAGAAAAACCCTGCACTGGTCTGCCGTTATGTCCACCCTGTATCATATTAAATGTTTGATTCAAGATATATGGATTTGGAGTAGCACCACCAACCTGAGCCCAAGATGACCTTAATTTCATAAAATTAATGAATGAAGGCATTTTAAAAGCTTCAGATAAAATCAAACTACCCCCAACAGAGGGATATAAAATAGTATTGTTCTGAGGACTTAAAGTAGAGAACCAGTCTTGTCGGGCAGAGACTGTTAAAAAGGCAATTCTTTTAAAATCCAGATCAGCAGATCCAAAAACTGAGTTGATCTTTGATTGCTCATAAAGGGGTGAGGTATTCAATGCTGCAACATTGGTATAGCTATAAAAAAATGGAATGGTAAATTCCGTTCCACGGATATTAGTCTGGTCATAAACACTCTGCTGTTGATTTCCACCTGCCATAGCCATAAAACTGAAATCCTTTAAAAATTTGGTATTGTAGTTTAAGCTAAGCATCGAATTGGTCTCAGAAACACTTGCCTGAATATTTTCAAATTCGCCTTTAGGCGCTGCCGCAGTACCAGTCGGTATGATATTCTCTGCATTGAATTTATAGAAGTCCTTACTAATACTTGTTTTGACAAATAAATTCTTAAGAATATCGTACTTCACACTGAACTGACCTAAAAAACGATTCTTATCATCACCGTTACTATATCTGTTAATTACAAAATATGGATTTGTCGCAGCGCTGGAAGCATTCCATAGTGTTTCATTAAAGTCAGCATCATACCCCGGTGATAGAGTTCTGATATCCATAGTATTTGCCACAAGATAAGTTGCCCAGGAAGCATTATGATCAGCATAACCAACTTTAGGTCTATTCATGCCATTCTCCAGATTGTACTGTCCGATGGCTTCAACAGTAATTTTCTTGCCCAGTGCAGCATTTACATTAAGATTGGCAATTTTCCTATTTATAGATGACTTTTGCATAATTGCATTAGCGTCAACATTTGCTACTGAAAAACGGAAATTAAGATCTGAATTTCCTCCTGTAAATGCTACGGTATTAGAATAGGTTGAGCCCATTCTATAAAAATTGTCGAAATTATCTCTAACAAAAGCTGGAGAATATGGCCTGGTCTGCCCATCCAATTGTATTGATGGCTGGCCATCCATCTTTGCACCAAATGATAAACGACCAGCACTTCTTGCAGCATTTGCTGTAGCAGGTTTAATCCCATCAATTCCCTGTCCATATTCATATTGCCAGTCAGGATAAACAGAAATAGTTTCAAATGTTGATGTTGAATTTAATTCTACCCCGATACCCCTTGAAGCCACTCCCTTTTTCGTGGTTATGAGGATTACTCCATTGGAAGCTCTTGAACCATACAATGCAGCTGCAGGACCACCCTTCAATACACTTATAGATTCGATATCATCCGGATTAATACCAGCAATTCCATCACCTCTATCTACATTTATTCCATTTCCAGTTGATTGGGTACCTCCACCGGGAATGGAATTATCCATAGGCATACCATTTACTACATAAAGTGGTTGATTATTCCCGGCCAAAGATCCATTTCCTCTGATAATAACCCTGCTCGATCCTCCAGGACCTGTAGCATTTCCACTCACATTTACTCCTGCAACCTTACCACTAAGTGCATTTGCAACGTTAGTTTCACGGGCCTGAGTTAATTCATCACCCTTCACCTCGGATACTGAATAAGCAAGAGCCTTTTTCTCTCTTGAGATACCTAATGCAGTAACAACTACCTCTGTAAGTGCAGTATTAGCTGCCTCAAGCCTGATATTCAGGTTGGTTCTGTCCCCTACGACAAGTTCCTGGGAGCTGTAACCTATATAGGTAAACGTCAGGACACTATTCCTGTCAGGCACATTTATTGTGAAACGGCCATCCATATCTGTGGTAGCCCCGATGGTTGTACCTTTTAATTTAATACTAACACCTGGCAGGGTTTCACCAGTGGCATCGGTTATTGTACCTCTAATTACAATATCCTTATGCTCATCAATAACTCCTTTAGTTAATGCTAATTCTCTTTCCTTTACTGTAATGGTGTTCTTATTAATAATATAAGTTAGCGGTTGCTCTTTAAACACTTCTTCGAGAACATCCTCAAATTTGGCCTCCTTAACCTTGATATTTATGGGCTTTGCCATACTTAAGAGATCATCAGTATAGACAAAATTATATCCGCTTTGTAATCTTAATTCTAATAAAATAGATTTGAGTGGTGCATTTGATTGAGTTAGGTTAATCTTTTGCGCAAAACCTACTGCGTAAACTTGCATGAAGCTAGTTATCAAAATAAAGGTAATTAGACGCATAATTAGCCATAATTTGGAGGCATCCCCCTTGGACATACCCGGTTTTTTAGTATAAATTTTATACATTTGCAAATGTTTGGTTTTAGCAGAATGCCTTAGCTTCAAGACCCGGGCACCTGCGGTTAAACTTTGTTAATTAATTACTAATAGCCAAACTTAAACCAGGAATGTTAGTGCATTTCTGGTTTATTTATTTGGCTTAACTTTCACTGTTAAGGTCCTACATAGTTTTTCTGCTTTTAAGGTTAATAATCAAGTGTATTTTATTATTATTTGTAAACCAGGATTCGTCTTCCTTCAATTTTGAACTTGACTCTCCCCGTTGATTCAAGTGATTTTAATACTTCCGAAATATTTTCAAATTTAGAAATAGCCCCGCCAAACCTATTTTCAGGAATTGTACCAACATACTCAACTTCCACATTATACCATCGAGAAATCATTCTCATAACATATTGAATATCATTGCTTTCAAAAACGAACTGATCATTTTTCCATGCCAATGCCTGCTGACCTTCACTTATATTTTCAACAGTAATATTATCTGCAGTTAGAACTGATTGTTGACCAGGTTTCAAAATTTTATCACTACCGTTCTTTGCAACTATTTTTACACTTCCTTCTATTAATGTAGTTTTAACAGATGATTCATCTTCATAGGAACTGATGTTAAAATGAGTTCCTAAAACCTCGACCTCCTGAAGGATTGTCTTCACTACAAAAGGGCGGGATTTGTCTTTAGCAACTTCGAAATAAGCTTCACCGCTCAGTTCGACTTTCCGTTTACTTAGACTTGAAAAGCTTGAAGGAAAGGTTAATCTGGATGCTGAATTAAGCCAGACATTAGTACCATCGGGCAAACGCATCTGATAACGGCCACCTCTTGGCGTTTCGATGGTATTATTTTGATTCATTTGATCATCAATTACTTTTTGATCTGATAAAACATTATAAACAAGTTGACCGTCGGCAATTTTAGTAATTTGAACATTTGATTGTTCCGCTAGAGTACCTATGTTAACATCGGTCAGGTTAATTTTTTTACCATTTGCAAGAGTAAGTACAGCTTTATTCCCTCCAGGAACTATATCATCTTTAGGTGCAACTTCAGCTTTTGAAATTATAGAACTATCTTTTTTAACACTTTTAATTACCTGATATGATTCAATCTTTTGGGGATAATAAAAGAACCATAACCCGCAAATAACTAGAGTTGCTGCCACAGAAATTGACCATTTATAAATTTTTCTTTTCCCTTTCTGGATTGTAGCTTTCCGATAAGTAGAAATATTTTCAATAATAGAATTCTTTAAATCTTCTTTAAGAATGATGCGTTTCCCTTCTTCCATATCTGATGTATAATCTGGACGAAGGCCAAATACCCTGTAATAGGTGTCCAAAAAATCCAATTCCTCCGCTGAAGCATTTCCAGCACGATATTTTTCGAGAATTTTTAAGAATTGTTCTCTCTGAATCCGATCCATGTATCTATTTTAAATACATGTGTCAGAAAACATTGATTTCGCCCAGTCTAAAGAAAAATAATTTTTACTGAACTAAGACTGAATGAGAAATTCAGTTAAATCCTACAATAATTATCAACAACTGGATCAGTATGAATGTTGTTCTTAATTTTTTTAAGGCTCTTCCCAGATGATTCCGAACAGTTTTTGGGCTAAGGCTTAATTTGGAGGCAATCTCAGAAGGAGTAAGATCATCCTGATATCTCATCTTGTATATGATGCGCTGCTGCTCTGGAAGGGAGGCTATTAATGCTTCATAAGCCGAATTTAATTCCTTATTAAGGATTAGGGCATCAGCACTATCTCCATAACTTTTTAATTCATTGAGCAAATCAGATATAGGAATAAAACGTTCCTGAGCTTGAAATAATTTATAAACCTGATTCTTAGTTACAGTGTACAACCAGGCAGGGAGATTTTCAACCGGGCAATCAGCACACCTGATCCACATTGATGTAAATACTTCCTGTGCAATGTCTTTTGCCTGATCTCTGTGTCCAGTGCGTTTGTAAGCTTCGTCAAAAACACTACTCCAGTACTTTTCATATAATGTGTCAAACGCAACTTCACTACCTTCCTTCAATTGAGCAAGGAGTAAGCTATCGGTAACACAATGTACTCTTCCGGTCAACATTTTAATTTGATTCCTTACAATAAAAATGTAAATGATCTGAATTAGGTTAGCTTTCTAATAGCATTCTTATGTGCTGCTATCCCTGGTTCATTTCTAAAATTAGTGAAAAATATTCCAATATTATCAAAATGAAAAATGAATGTTAATTAATTTAGGATTAGTTTTATTTGTTAGATTGCAAAAAGAATTCAGATTATAATTTGAACACAATAAAACAGAGTACAATTGAAGGACTCAGCACTTCCATAATGGGAAGTTATAGATTTCTATGGGCTTAACCAACTACCAAATGATTGCCTTGAGAGTCTTCTTGAAATAAAGAAAAATCTGTTTTCAAGCGAACAATTTTTGGCATATTGACTAATTAACAGAAGGTCTATTTTTTTTTATAGGCTGGTTTTTCTTATTTTTTTTTAAGACGATGTAGAAGTTTGAAAATTTTAAAAAACAAATAATCCAGTAGGAAACAGAAACTAAAATTCAATGTCACAAATGTTAAAGCAACTTAACTCCTCCTGTATATTTTTCAATCAGGTCCGAATCAAGTTCCAATCCAAGACCTGGAGAATTAGGTATGGCCACCATGCCATCCTCATCCATTTTCCATCCGCCAATTTTAATATCATCTATAAATGGTGATCCTGTAAGATATTCAACAAGATCAGTATCAGGGAAAGCAGAGGCAAGATGTAAATCTGCTGCAAGTCCAACTGCAGTATTCCATCCATGCGGAATGAAACGAATGCCATAGTCCTGAGCCATCATTGCAATTCGCCGTTCTTCACTAATTCCACCAACTTTTGTAACATCTGGTTGAATAATATCAAATGCGCGAGCGCTAAGCCAAGGTAAAAAGGACTGTCTGCGCGTTAAAACCTCTCCTCCGGATATAGGTACTGGTGAATGCTCCCGTAATTTTACATAATCATCCAAAGCATCCGGATTTAATGCCTCTTCAAACCAGTGAACATCATAATCAGCAAGCATCTTCGCTGTGTTTAGAGCCCATTTGTAACCATTTGGCCAAAAAGCATCACTACCGCCTGCATCCACCATCAAACGAGCGTCAGAACCTATTGCTTCGCGTGCGGCTTTAACTATGGCTTCATCGGTTGCTGAATTGTGTCTTCCAAATGGACCCCAGCCAATTTTAAATGCACGAAATCCCTGAGACTTCACTTCAAGCAAATGATCATGGAGCGCTGAGGGCTCACGCATGAGAACTGATGCATAGGGTTGCACCCGTTCACGATAACGCCCACCCAGCAGGCGTCCAACAGGTTGTCCTGTTGCTTTTCCCAATATATCCCATAATGCCATATCAATGCCACTAATGGTATGGGTAATAGAACCACCCCGACCAAGCCAGAATGTATTTTGGTGCAATTTCTCGCTGACTCGCTCGGGCTCCAGCGCATTCTCTCCTTTATACAAAGGCTCCAGTACTTTGAGTGAAGCATGAACCAGGGCATCATTTGTAAAAACACTTCCAAGTCCAATTGCTCCTTCATCAGTATGAACAGCTATAAGTGTATGAACGCAATCTTCAGGTTTGATTTCATTACTCCAACCACCTTCGGGAGTGGCTCCTCTTAGTCCGGCACACCGGATTTCTCTAATTTTCATATTTTCGAATTTGGTCTTTTGAATTTATAGGGGTTATTACAAACTAAAAATCCGAATAATTAATAAAAATTTAAGAATGAAATTGGTACGCATCATCTAAACATACCCAATACATTCAATCTCAATAATCGAACGACCCGGAATCCCTCCTTTAGCAACCGCTACCGTTGACCGAACGGGTACCTTTTCACCAAATCTTCCTCTGTACACTTCGTTCATCCCCTCGAAATCGGCCATATCGCTTAAAAATACCGTGACTTTCAATACCTTTTCCATAGAAGATCCTGCAGCCAATAATCTTTTCTCCATTTTTTTAAGTACAAAGTCGGTATCCGCTTTGATCTCGAATACAGATTCTGCATCTGCTCCGGTTCCTGATACAAAGACAAGATTTCCATAACGAATTGATCCAGGGTATAAAGTTACATCGGGGGATGCTCCTGTACTCAAAAACTGTGTATTATTACTCTGAGAAGTCTGGGAACGTGCTATCAGGTTAAATCCGGCAAGTCCGGCAATAGTAGAAAACAGACTCATGGCAAATGATCTTCGTGTTGATTTCATATCTGATTTTTATTTAATCTTTATTACTAAGGGAAGGATTTTTTTGGAAAATCAAGTTGCCAAGGGCGGACCAGCAGGAATATTTATCCTTCTTTTTGAGGCATTACTTTTATAGGGTTTAGCAATAAACTTTGCTGTCAGGTATTCCCCCATATAAACATCACCCCGAATGATATTTTCGGTCACAATCCCTGAAAACAAATAGCCTAACTGATCTCCTGTTATACGCATAGGACTATTTAACCTGATTTGATTCCCTTCTATTGTTCCATTCAGAATATTCGAATTAAACTCGGTTCGATGCGTACCGCTCAGCCAATTACCGTCTTGTTGAATCATAAACTTATGCCGACCTATGCTTGTAAAATACTGAACCTCTACATCCCACTCACCTTCGAGTTTAACTAATGGCGATTTCATGGGGGCAGGAGGACTGCGCTTTTCTGATAATAATTCAAAAAGACGACTAGCAACTATTTTATCCTCACCTTCCTGCATCTGGCTTGTTGCGATATATACTGATGTCATCCCATCAGTTGAATCCCTGCTTCCTATAGCCATCCGGGGTTTGGTTCTTGCTACCAATTCTGCCAGTTCTGATCCATTAATATGAATTTTGGAAGGATCCCAGCTTAGGTACAACACAGGTGATCTGTTGCCAAGTCCGGCTGGCTCAACAACATTTGTTTTGACTCCTTCAATATCTGATAACTTTAGTGAAATCGTATTTAGCCATGATAACCATCTGCGCCAATCTTCATCATGATCCCGCTGAATCCAATCTTCTACAGCTGCAAGCATGCCCATCATCTCTTCCCTGCCTACTTTATTATCACGACCCGGACCATGATGGGGTGAACTTGCCTGCCAGGCCGACATCAGTAAATCTTTATTTCCCAACAATAATCCCGCACAATGAGGGCCACCCATTGACTTTCCTCCACTATATGCAACAACAGAAGCTCCTCTTTGTAAATGGACTGGTGGAATAGTTAGGTTATCAGGTGCACAATCTACCAGAATTGGAATATTGTATGGTTTTGCAATATCTGCAATAACCTCAAGGGATAGCGGTTGACCTGTATCAGAAGACTTGACGGAAGTCAAATAAATCATTGCTGTTTTTGAAGATATCGCATTCTTCAAATCTTCTGAGGTATTTACATGAATAATTGTAACACCAATATTTCTGATCCCATGATCGTACACATTACGTGCATACATTGGAATGATAACTTCATATTTATCTAAACCTTTTAAATTCGGAATCCGGATTAATTTTTCTGGATTTCCGCCTGCAACACAGGCCGCAGTAACATGCTTCATTCCCGCGGCACAGCCCGAAGAAACCATACCCCATTCTGCTCCTGTCAGTTCGGCCAAACGATTACCAATACCGTCTGCCAGTTCATCGTATTGGACAAAATTATGGGCTGCAGCCTCCATTGCCATTTGAACTGCAGGGCGTCGTAATGACCCTAACATATTTTGAATAGCACCACGACAATCAATTAGAGGCTCTAAACCAATAGATCTGTATACATCACTCAT
>CAMCTU010000097.1 GCA_945878525.1 Sphingobacterium thalpophilum | reverse complement strand
CCAGGTTCAACTGATTGGCAGTTAACACGTGTGCGTCCCGATCGTGATGGGCAGCGTTGTCCTTCCATTGAAGGGTATTGTTCCAGACAAAGTCTCAAAGCCGGAGAATCCCTTGATATTATGGTTTCAACGGATCAGAAGGTAAAATTTGAGATCGAGATTTTCCGTACCGGCTATTATGGTGGATGCGGCGCCCGCCTGATGAAGAAACTGGGTCCTTTTGATGGTTATTCACAACCTGTACCAAAGCCCGGGCTCAAAGCGCTTCATGAATGTAATTGGAAACCATGTACTTCCATTACTATTCCGCATGATTGGTTAAGTGGTGTTTATCTTGGGCGCTTAACTACTCTTCCTGATGATGAAAATCTGCCCTATTGGCAAAGCTATATCATTTTTATTGTACGGGATAACCGTCCTGCAGACGTCCTTTTTCAATGCTCTGATAATACCTGGCAGGCATATAACAGATGGCCCAATAATTATTCAGTTTACACCCATCCTAAAGGCGTTGAAGGCCCCTGGGCTGATGTGAGCTTTGACAGGCCTTACGGACGTCAATCACAATATACAGGTGTTGTAAATGATCCGCTTTCGTTTGGCTCAGGCGAATTTCTTTCACTCGAGCAGCCCCTAACTTATTTTCTGGAAGAACATGGATATGATGTAAGTTATTGTTCTAATAGCGATATGATTACCCCTGATCGTGGCTTAAAGTGTAAATCCTTTATCAGTGTAGGGCATGATGAGTATTGGGATATCCGTCAGTATAATAGTGTGGTAAAAATGCGTGATGAAGGTGTAAATCTGTTGTTTTTATCCGGAAATTCAGTCTGCTGGGTTTCACCATTCCGGGCCAGCAGCACTGGACAGGAAAACCGGATAATATTTAGAGGCGGTCCTTACGGAGCTCAAAACAAATATGCTGTAGATCGCGAGAATTTGAACGGGCCTTTTCCTGAGCGGGGCCCTGATGAAGGGTTTTTGATGGGTGTTCGAAATATAGATCCAATTACCGGGGGTGGCGACTGGATCATCACGAAACCTGAACACTGGATGTTTAAGGATACAGGAATTAAAAAGGGAGATCGAATTCCCGGACTTATTGGCTGGGAATACATGGGAGAACCAGCTCCAATCCCCGGACTGGAGATTGTTGCTGAAGGTACTGCATGGAGTGGTGGGGTGAAACCACAACGATGGAATTCGACTGTTTATACAGCTTCAAAAGGAAATTTTGTGTTCAGTGCTTCCACAATTTTTTGGGCTCAAGCCTTAAGCATGCCACCGGGGCATACTTTGCCTTGGTCACATTGGAGCCGCCCGCACGGGCCCGACAAGCGGGTGCAGCAAATAATGCATAATTTGTTGCAGAAATCAGGGGCTTCAAGAGTTGTTTAAACGCGTATAAATTACTTTGATCAGGACTAAAACACATGATTTTGAATTATGATCTTACACAATTCATAGAATGAAGAAATCAAAAAATAAAATAAGTCGCCGGGAAATTCTTAAAGGTGCTGCACATGCAGGTTTCGCAGCTGCGCTGCTGCCATTGTCTGGTTTTTCGAATGCTGAGCCCCAAAAAAGCGGACTGATTGTAGCGGAGAATAAAAAACCCGGCACTACAGACTGGCAACTTACTTTTATTAAGTCAGAACAGTATCGCTCTAAGCTTATTGAAGGTTATTGTTCAAAAACTAGTGTTCGTTCAGGTGAGACTCTCGATATATTTTTAAATTCAGCTTCCCAAACCGATATAAGTATTAATATCTATAGAATGGGTTATTATGGCGGCAAAGGTGGCTGTTTTGTTAAAAAATTGGGGCCATTCCCGGTGAGTCCACAAGTTGTACCACCAATTGCTGAAAATCGTTTACGTCAATGTGAATGGGAAATTGCAACTACAATCGAGATACCTCAAGACTGGCTCAGTGGGGTATATCTTGGAAAATTATCCTGCTCTACCCATCGCTATCAGAGCTATATTATTTTTATTGTTCGGGATAACCGGAAGGCAGACATCATGTTTCAAACCAGTGATAATACCTGGCAGGCTTATAACAAATGGCCTGATGCCTTTTCACTTTACGATAGTGACCCGCCACAACAAGCTCTTAACGGAAGGACATGGGTTAGTTTTAACCGACCCTATTCAAAATATCCCCAGGTGGTAGATCAGCCTTTGTCTCAGGGATCAGGGGAGTTTTTGTTATGGGAGTATTCCTTATGTTTCTGGCTCGAACAGCAGGGATACGATGTTACCTATTGTTCAAATATAGATACACATACCGATCTAGTGGGTCTGAACAGGGTGAAGTGCTTTCTTTCTGTCGGCCATGACGAATACTGGACCCTTCAAATGTTTGAAAATGTTAAAAAGGCAGTCGAACAGGGTCTTAGTGCGGCATTTTTATCCGGAAATTCTTTGATGTGGGTTATTGATCTAAAACCAGAACTAGGTGTCGATACCACAACGCTAGATCCGGCTTCAGGACTGAGTAATTCAGGTGTTGGACGATTGCCTCTCAAACCTGATGCATCAGGAGCTCCTTACCGTACAATTTATCGCATTGGCCGTTTCGGCGGTTTTAGTGAAGCCGAGAAGAAACTTGGTATCATGGGACCTTTTGCAAAGGATGACTGGCCAAACGAAAATACTTTAATTGGCGCCAGAACAGTTTATCCTTTCAATGGTTCTGCAGATTGGATTGTAAGTAAGCCCGATCATTGGATCTTTGAAGGAACGGGTATGCGTAAAGGGGATAAGATTCCCGGACTTGTGGGTTGGGAGCATCATGGCGATCCGGCTAAAATTGCAGGTTTGGAGGTTGTTGCTGAAGGGGCTACAACCAATGGGGCAGAACAGAAATCATATTACACCGCAACGGTATATCCGGGACCAAAAAGTAACTGGGTTTTTAATGCAGCAACAATCTACTGGTCATTCGGACTTGCTGTCCCTCCAGGAGTAAATACTCCAAACTCACACTTTGGCCGTCCGCATGGAGTGGATGAAAGGGTACAGAAAATTACAGCTAATTTCTTAAAACGATGTGGGATTTAATCCTTCTGAAAGGTCATTAGATTGAATAATTTAAAGAATGCAACGAATATCATTTAAATTTTAAATAAAATTTTTCATGAATTATTTTTCATTAGTCACAAGAAGTAAGTACAAAAGGGCCATAGCTCTAATAATAATTTCTAGTACTGTTTTGTTTTTTATTGGCAGTAAAGAAAAATCAGTTCCCGTAACAGAATTAGATGGTTTAAAAGTGCCGGAAGGATTTACCATAGAACGTGCAGTTGATCCTACGATGCTGTCTTACCCGATGTTTGCTTCTTTTGATGGAGAGGGCAGACTTTTTGTTTTCGAGTCGGATGGTAGTTCACCTACTAACCAGGAAATGTTAAAAAAGCCACCTTATCATATCCGACTGCTGGAGGATTCGGATGGCGATGGTTATTTTGATAGGAGCAAAATATTTGCTGATTCACTTACTTTTCCAAAGGGTGGAGTTTTCTACAAGGGCAGTCTTTATGTGAGTTCTTCTCCAGATTTGATTCGCCTTACAGATACAGACCATGATGGTATAGCCGATAAGCGGGAGGTAATTCTTACTGGTTGGGTTCTGAATTCTAATGCCGCTTTGCTTGGAGGGCCATTTATGGGACCTGACGGATGGTTATACCTGACTGATGCAAGGCGCGGATTTAATATCACGAGCAAAGAAGGTCAAAACCTTAAAGGAGGTTCTGCACGGATCTGGAGATGCAGACCTGATGGTTCAGGTTTGGAGGCTATGGCTGGTGGTGGTTATGATAATGCAATTGAACTGGCATTTATGCCTTCAGGTGAAACGGTAGGTACGATGACCTATTTTGTGAATCCTGAAGGTGGAATGAGAGATGCCTTAATGCACTGGGTTGAAGGTGGCGTATTCCCAAAATCTGGACCTGTAATACAACAGGATAAATTCAAAATGACTGGAGATCTCATGCCTGTGATGACTAAAATGGCTAGGGTTGCTCCATCAGGGCTGATGCGATACCGTGGATCTGCACTGGGTAAAGAATATAGCACCAATATCTTCAGCGCCGAATTTAATACCGGAAGGATCATGCGTCATCAGGTAAGTGCTGAAGGTGCTTCATACAAAACTATTGATGAGCCATTTTTAACTTCTACAGTCCAGGATATTCATCTTACCGATGTGCTTGAGGATGCAGATGGAAGTATGCTGGTAATTAACACTGGAGGCTGGTTCATATTAGGATGCCCATTGTCTAGAGTGGCTAAGATGGATGTTAATGGAGGCATATACCGGATCAGAAGAAATGGTACACCAAAAATTGCTGATCCATGGGGAAAGAAACTGAATCTTAAATCCATGCCCGTTTCGACTTTGGCAGTTACTATCAAAGACCCTCGTCTGGCAGTCCGCGACAATGTGATTCAAGGTCTGGTTGAAAAAGGTGAAGCTGCTGTCTTGCCAATTAAAAATACATTGCTCCGTTCTGAAAATGAAGAAATTCGTGCTGCTGGCATTTTCGCTCTTTACCGGATCGGTACAGCCAATGCGATAAAAGAAGCGCGCTTAGGTTTGAATGACCCTAGTATGATTGTTAGAACTTCTGCCGCCCGAGTAATGGGTTTAGCTAAGGATAAAACATCAATAGATAAACTGATGGAACTGGTGCAGAAGGACAAAGCGCCCGTTCGCCGGCAGGCAGCAACTGCTTTAGGACAGATTGGAGATCCGCGTGCTGTTACGGCACTTTTAAATGCGGCAGCTACAAATAAAGACCGCTTTGTGGATCATGCGATCATTTATTCCCTGATAACAATCAAGAGTACTGCACCTTTAATTGCATCATTAAAAAGCCCTAATTCAAATGTCAGGAGATCTGCAATCATTGCGCTTGATCAAATGGATGGCTCTGTTTTAAGTAGGGAGAATCTGGTTCCTTTTTTGAACAGCAGCGATCCTGAATCACGGAAAGCCGGAATTTGGGTTGCTTCACACCGTCCTGAATGGTCAGATATCGTGATCAACTTCCTTAAAGATCGGCTTGCTGTCTCCAATCTTTCGGAAAATGATATCACAGCAGTCCGTGATTTGATGATCACTTTCAGTGAAAATAAGCCTTTACAACAGTTCTTAAGTGAACAGCTTGGTGATCAGGCAACACCGGTAGCCAGGCAGGCTATATTGATTGATGTAATAACTCACTCTCCTGTTAAGGAGATGCCTGCCATTTGGGTACAACAATTGGGGAAATTGCTGAATAATGGAACTATTGAAATTAAATCGCAGATCCTTGGACTCATTGAATCTAGAGGAATCAAGGTTTTGAATGAACAATTGAAAATGATAGTTCAGAATCCAGGTACTTCACCCGACTTCAGACTGAAAGCACTCAGCTCAAAACTGCTTTCTGAGCCCAATCTTACAGATTCGGATTTCCAGATGGTACTCAGTTATTTAGATAGTAAAAATGAATCGCCGATAAGGCAAATGGCAGCCCGCTTACTTGCTAAGGCCAAATTAAATGATAATCAGCTTATTAACCTGGCTAAGAATCAGATTGCTAAAGCAGATGTGTTCCTGTTGCCAAATCTGGTATCTGCTTTTGGAGCAGGAAAAAATGAGGCAGTCGGTACTGCACTCGTAGCAGCCCTGGGTAGTTCAGCGGATCGTTTAGACAATCTCTCAGAGCAGGATTTAAAATCATTACTCAATAAATATCCCCAATCGATCAAAACTTCTGCCGAACCTTTGATTGCAGCTTTAGTTGAGCGGAATGCCGCCCGTCTGACAGAACTGCATGCTGTGGAGGCCCGATTAAGCAGAGGTGATGTTGCACAGGGAGCAAAAGTTTTTTTTGGTAAGGGAATCTGTTCTTCCTGCCATGCTGTGGTAAATAAAGGAGGAAAATTCGGGCCAGATCTGACAAATATTGGGCAGATCCGTTCAAGCCATGATATCCTTGAAGCTATTTTGTATCCGGGGGCTAGTTTCGCACGGGAATATGAAACAAGCAAAGTGATTACGAAATCTACTACCCATGTTGGTATCATTAAAGAACAATATCCTGATGCTATCACTGTTGAAATCGGTCCGGGGGTAGTAGTTCGTGTTCAGCGTTCTGAAATTGCCGCTATAGAGCCGATGACCTTATCGATGATGCCACCAGGACTTGATAAACAATTGTCATCAGAAGAATTGTCAGACCTAATGGCATATCTAAATTCGCTCCCCGATGGATTGGGAACGATCAGAGCTAAGAATTAAATCAAAATTAAATACATAAATAATGAAAAAAGCACTTCTTCTTTCAATTGCCCTGATTTCCTCACTGATAATTATTGGTGGTTGTGGCACTGTAAAAACAAATTCTGCTCAGGTTAAAACTGAACAATCAAAAGCCATCAGCCTTTTTAATGGGAAAGATCTGACTGGCTGGTACACCTTTGTTAAAGGTCGCGGGACCAGAATTGATCCTAAACAGGTATTTACTGTGGAAGAGGGCTTGATAAAAATTTCTGGTGAGGAATACGGTTGTATCACCACCAATGATGAATTCAGCGATTATAAACTGATTGTTGAATTCAAATGGGGACCCAGAACTTTTGCACCACGAGTAGACAGGGCAAGGGACAACGGAATACTGCTGCACTCAACCGGTGAAGATGGTGGTTATTCAGGAACATGGATGTATTCTATTGAATGTCAGATTATTGAGGGTGGTACCGGAGATTTCCTTGTAGTAGGAGACGGGACTGATAAATTCTCCCTGACAAGTAATGTCGCTCCCAAAAAATCGGGAGGAGGAAATGTTTATATGCCGGGTGGTCAGCCTTTAACTATTAATAAAGGAAGGATCGACTGGTTTGCAAGAGATCCAAACTGGAAAGATGTTTTGGGCTTCAGGGGGGAGAAAGATGTCGAAAAAGAAGTAGGCAAATGGAATAGAATTGAATGCATTGCTGATGGAGATAATCTGACTGTTTACCTGAATGGTGTATTGGTTAATCAGGCCTATCGTGTAAAACCTAGCAGAGGGAAGATTCAGATTCAGTCTGAAGGAGCAGAAATGTTGGTTAGAAAGGTTGAAATAGTTCCTTTAGCTGCGAAATAGAAGGATTTAGAATTGCCTTTAGATTAGAGAATGAGCAAATTAGCAAATGCGCAAGGACTTTTTTACCAAGCGCCTTTATTTAAATTCGTATTCACTTTATTAAATACGATTTGTAGAAATCAGATTAATTTAATTCTTCAGATGAATTGGCTGATATTATTCCTAAATTCAATTTATAAACTCAAAAATAAAAAAATGAATCTTTCAAATAAACTTAGATCACTCATTTTGCTGGCATTGCTTCTTCCGGTGCTGGTATCATTTAAGGAAGATCCAAAACATTCGGAAAATAGGGCAGATATGCTCCAAAAGGAGGGCTTTGTACCTCTATTTAATGGGAAAGACCTGAAGGGTTGGAAAGGACTGGTTGGAGATCCGATCAAGCGTTCGAAAATGGATGCTAAAACCCTTGCAGAAGCACAAAAGAAGGCCGATGAAGAAATGCGTGAGGGCTGGAAAGTGCTTAATGGGGAGTTACAGTTTACCGGACATGGAAATAACATCACTACTGCAAAGAAGTATGGTGATTTTGAAATGATGGTTGACTGGAAGATCATCGATGATGGTAAGCAGGAAGGTGATGCAGGGATCTATCTTCGTGGTACTCCGCAGGTTCAGATATGGGATAATGCCAGGGTGAAAGTAGGAGCTCAGGTTGGATCTGGTGGTCTGTATAACAACAAGGAGAATGAAAGTAAACCCTTGAAAGTTGCTGATAAGAAGTTGGGTGAATGGAATACCTTCCATATCATAATGAAAGCCGATCGGGTTACTGTTTATCTCAATGAGGTTTTGGTCACCGACAATGTGATTCTTGAAAATTTTTGGGATAAAAACCTGCCAATTTTTACTGAGGAACAAATCGAATTACAGGCACATGGTTCACCTGTTTATTACCGGAATATTCTAATCAAGGAATTGCCGCGTGTCAAGCCATTTCAGCTAAGTGCTCAGGAAAAGAAAGATGGTTTCAAGGTCTTGTTTGATGGAACAAACATGCATAGCTGGATAGGTAATACCAGAGATTATATTACCCAGGATGGTAATTTGGCTGTTATTCCGAAACCAGGTAAAAGTTCTCTGGGTAATAATTTGTTCTCCAGAGAGGAGTTTAGTGATTTTGTATTACGTTTCGAGTTTCAACTGACTCCGGGAGGGAACAATGGTTTAGGTATCAGATCTCCTATAACCGGCGATGCTGCATATCAAGGTATGGAATTGCAAATCCTGGATAATGAGGCTCCTATTTACAAGGATTTGAAAGTTTATCAGTATCACGGTTCGATTTATGGAACAATACCAGCGAAAAGAGGTTATCTGAAACCTGTGGGTGAGTGGAATTATCAGGAGGTAATAGTACAAGGACCAAAGATCAAAGTCATCTTAAACGGTACTACAATACTTGATGCGGATATTACGGATGCCAGGAAGAATGGTGCAGCCGACGGGCAGAAACATCCGGGATTATTACGAGACAGCGGCCATATCGGTTTTCTTGGACATGGCGATCCTCTGAAATTCAGAAATATCAGAATCAAGGATTTAAGCACGAAATAATTGGAATCTTTTATTTAAAAACTTTTGGAGAGTTTGTAACATTTAAAAAGGTAAAAGTTTAAATTTTCCCTGTCGACCCCGAAGAGGGTCGTATATTTATAGTAAGACATTAACGACGAATCGACCCCGAAGGTGGTCGCATGTAACAAAGCGACACATTCGACCACCTTTGGGGTCGGGAAAATATGTAGAACGAATTTTCTATAAACATGTGACCACCTTCGGGTCAAGTTAACCTTGTAAAGCGGAGACAAACAACATAATATTTGACTTATGAAATTGAATTCAAACCGACGGGAATTTATCAGAAAAACAGGAATTGCCGGCCTGGGAATGTTAATGCTCCCACCCATGCTGCGCAAAGTGGCTGCCAGCGATCGTCTCCGCATTGCTCACATTGGCTTGGGTGGTATGGGCAATGCGCATATGAAGTGGTTTGCAGCAATTCCAGAAGTCGAAATAGTGGCTTTATGTGATGTGGACCAGCTTCATTTAGATTCCACAATGAAAACATTGGATGGGCTTCGTCCCGGACATAAAGCGCAGGCTTACAAAGATTTCAGGCATATACTTGATCGTAAGGATATTGATGCAATTAGCTGTGCAACTCCGGATCACTGGCATAGCCAGATTGCAACATTGGCATTCAAGGCCGGTAAGGATGTGTATGGTGAAAAGCCCCTTTCTTATGATGTTAAAGGAGGCGAAGAAATGCTTAAGAATTTAAAGCGTTACGATCGGATTTTCCAATTGGGTACGCAGATTCATGCCGGCGATAATTATCATCGCGTGGTGGAACTTGTTCGCTCTGGAATTCTAGGTAAAATTCATACCGTTCGTTTGTGGAAATCGGGCGTTCCACCCGATTTTGGTCCTGCAGCTTACCAGTCGGTTCCAAAGAATTTAGATTGGGATATGTGGCTTGGACCGGCTCCTGTATCTGAATATGATCCTCAGCGTTGTCATTTTAATTGGCGTTATTTTTCTGATTATGGGCATGGTGTCTTCGGTGATTTCTGGTCGCACATAGCTGACGTTGCTTATTGGGCACTTCAGCCTCAGGGCTTAAAAAGCATACATGCCAAAGGCGAGCAAAACACCGGTATTTCCAATGTTCAGCGCTGGATTGATGTGGATTATGAGTATGAAGGCTTAAATGTTTACTGGAGCAGCACGGTTCCAAATGTTCCGGGAGCTGCCACCCGTTCTAATATTGGGGCTTATTTTGAGGGAGATAAGGGCACTTTGATTTGTGATTATAATACCCATGAGGTTCGGATAGGAGGAGAGATTGTGCCTGATCTGACTCATGTTCCGATTACACTAGAACGTTCACCGGGCCATCAGCAGAATTTTGTGAATGCTGTCAAATCCCGCACGCAACCCGAGTCTAATCTGGAGTATGCCCGTAAACTTACATTGCCAATGCACCTCGGACTAATATCCTATAAATCAGATAGAAAGCTGGAATGGAATGATAAAAGGGAAAAGTTTGTCAATGATAGGCAGGCAAACCAGCTATTATCCAGAGAAAATCGAAAGGAATGGGATTTAACTTAAGGTGTTTTGTAGATGGTAAGCAGATTGGGGTCTTGGCTTTCGCAATTATCACAAATCAATATTAGATAGCAGAAGATTCCGTCCTGAAGGCCGGAATCTGATTGCAGTAATACTCAAAATTCTAAAATGCATGCTGATCGTGACCTTAGCTAAGGGCTGCCTATACCAATGAAAAACTACTCAGGGTCAAATAAACCTTGCTGGAGGAGGTAGCTTACGGCTTCTCTGAGTTTTATATAGAACGGAATTTTTGCCGGAACTACTCCGGAGGAAAGGGCTGAATCAAGCTATAGCACACAGGTATTGTTTTACAAAGTCAACGGATTTTGGCTAAAGAGCTTTATCTGTTCGATTATCAATTTTTATTTTATTCTTACTAATCTCGAAATCAGGTAAAAATATCACACGAAGAATAATAGTTTAATTCTGAGAGAAATAATAATCTTGTTGGATATGGGCTTAAAGATTTACCCAAAGTCCACTTTCAGAACTCTTGAAAACAGCTTCAATTACCAGCATATTATTTAATGCATCTTCAATTGGAGTGGGAACCTGTACATTGTCAAGAATAGCTTTTGAGAAGAGATCCCCCTGAATCGTGTATTGATCACAGATATCAAAAGTAATTTCCTCCGTTTTCTCTGTGGTATTAAGCCACAACCTGGTTGGTTTATCTGGGGGAGCATTAAATGGGATTTCTATTT
>CAMCTU010000096.1 GCA_945878525.1 Sphingobacterium thalpophilum | reverse complement strand
TACAAGTCCTCCCTAAGGTTGACCGAATTTTTCACACTTAAACGTGAAGAAATTCCTGAGGCAATGACTGAAACGATCAAAACGGTAGCAAATACGAGGAAAAAATCGGTCAACTTGATTCCTACAGGATAATGATCAATGATCATGTTCGCACCCGACATTGAGATAAACCCGAATTTCTGTTGCAAAAGAATGAAAACTAGTCCGGCGGCCATACCAACTATACACCCCACCATAGATATCATCATACCTTCAATAAAGAATATTCCTCTTATCAATTGCTTGTTTGCTCCAAGGCTACTCAGGATTGCAATGTCTTTACGTTTATCAATCACCAGCATGGTTAAGGAGCCTATGATATTGAATATCGCTATGATCAGTACAAAAGTCAGTATCAGAAAAATAGCCCATTTTTCTGAGTTCAGGATTTTATAAAGCAGTTCATTCTGCTGACTACGATCCTTGATTATAAAATTCTTTCCAAAAATGCCTTTAATTTCTTCATGAAATTCCTCCACATCGGTACCAGGCAAGGTATTAATCTCAATAAAAGAGATCAATTTTTCTTCATCAAGCAAAGAACGTGCAAACTGTATGGGTACGATAACCATATTATCGAATTCCTGCTGCACTCTGAAAACCCCGGATGGATAAATTGAACGAATATTAAATTCATCGGCAGGGTTTAAAGCATTTGAGGCTCCCTTTTTAGGGGAATAAATTTCAAGTGTTTGAAACTCATTATTGAGATTTACCGATAAGGAATTTTGAAGACCAGAACCGATTACAGCCATGTCTCTGCCAAGATGTTTAAGTGTAAAACTACCACTTGATATAACCGAATCTAGGCCTGATCTCTTGTTCATAAAACCTTCGCTAACCCCCTTGATCAATGCGATCGACTGGCTGTCACCATACCTGACTAATGCCTTTTCTTCTAAAACTTCAGTATAGTTAAGCGTACGTTTATCATTTTTAAGTTTTATAAAGCGTTTATCAAATGGATCGAATGTTTTTCCTTCTACAGGCTCAATTCTTAGTTCCGGACTAAAGGTATTGTACATCGAAAGCACAATATTTTCAAATCCATTGAAAACCGAAAGGATAATAATTAGTGCTGCACTTCCCACAAATACCCCGAGAATTGAGATTCCGGAGATAAAGTTTATTGCATTGACGGATTTCTTCGAGAATAAATATCTTTTGGCGATATAGTAAGATGTATTCACCCTTTTATTCTTAAGGTCAGCTTAAAAAAGGATTGAATTGTTTTTCAAAACCTATACTTGTCGCAGATCCATGCCCCGGATAAACTCTGGTTTCATCAGGAAGACTAAATAGCTTTTCGCGTATATTGCTGATTAACATATCATGATTACCACCGGGCAGATCTGTGCGACCAATACTACGGTAGAATAATACATCACCGCCAATTAGAAAATTCTCTTCCTTATTATAAAAACAGAGGTGAGCAGGTGAATGACCAGGAGAAAAGATCAGTTCAAGTTGAGTTTCTCCAAATTTTACTGTTCCGCTTTCAGACAAATAAACCTGAGGCAAAGGTGAAACTTCATAGCGGATACCCATTTGAGGAGCATAAGAAACAATAGAATTTAGGACTATTTCCTCTCCTTTATGAAATTGAGGAAATAATCCATAAGTATCATAAATAAACTTATTCCCTAGTACATGGTCAATATGGCAATGGGTATTGAGCAATAAAACTGGTTTCAGATTATTATCAGCAATATATTTCAGAAACGCATTTTGCTCTTCACCAGTATACATACCCGGATCGATGATCACACATTCCAATGTGTCATCATGAAGGATATAAGTATTTTCCTGATAAGGGTTAAAAGCGAAGGATTTAATCTGAATCATAATTGCAAAAGTATCAAATTACTGCCGTTTTATGCTGAAAGGCTGAATTAAGAGTTAATTAAGTGCCGGATTCTGACGAGTCAAACGGTAAATCATCAGTGCTGCCCGCTGGATTAGCAAAGGAAACTCCTTCAGATTGATCAATTCACCCGGTTTGTGTGCTCCGCTACCGGAAGCTCCCAGACCATCAAGGCTGTCCACATATTTTGCAACATCAGAAATATCACCAGCTCCGCGCGCACCTGGGTCTCCAGGGTTTGTGGCGCCAATACCCATATCCTGGGTAATTCGATCCAGATACTTGACTAAATTATAGTTTCCTTCCGTCGGTTCCATTGCAGGTAATCCATCAGTAAATAAAATGCTGGCCGAAGTTCCATTTAAGTTCTGAGCAATAATGGATTTCATCTTTTCCCTGGCCCTATCCCGTTGAGCTTCGGAAATAAAACGCAGATCTCCTGCTACGAATGTTGCCGGCGAGATAATATTCGTTTTGCCGATAGCCTCCATTTTTGCGTTAGCAGGATCAAGGCGTATTTCTGAGCCACCACTGATCAAACCCGGGTTAAACGTAAGGTATTTCTCATCCTTCAACTGAGTTCTGAATTCATTAATGATACGTGCAGCCTCATAAATAGCTCCATAGCCGGCACTTTCACTAAAAATACCAGCTGAATGACCTGTTTTGGCAGTAACATTCAAGGTCCAGCCTCCAATTCCTCTTCGGGCTACAGCCACAGTATGTAAACCCTGCGCTCCCTCAAAGCCCAAAGCTATATCAGATGATTTTGCGCGCGCTATGAAATCCTTTCTTGCTACCTCATGTGGTGAACCGGAGCTTTCCTCATCGCCAGTGAAATAAGCAATTATCTGAGTGTTATCTAACAAACCGAGTTCATTCAATGCCTTTAAAGCAGATATCATAACCACGTTGCCACCTTTCATATCATTTACTCCCTGACCAGTTGCAGTAGAATCGTTCAATTTTTGGTATGGACTGAATTCCATATCCAACTCAAAAACTGTATCAAGATGGCCAATTAGAAACAATCGTTTACCCTGTGTTCCCTTTCTGCTGGCGACAAGATGACCGGCACGACGCAATGAATCTGGCAAATCAACCCATTCTGTGGTAAAACCTAGCTTATCAAGCTCTCTGCGGTAAACTGCACCAACTTTTTTTACGCCATCCACATTTAGAGTTCCGCTGTTGATGTTGACAGATTCAATCAAGAGTTCCTCCGAACCAGCATAATTTGCTTTGATATATTCAATTATTTTCTTCTCATCAGAACTTAGTTGAGCTGTGGCACTTTGGACGGTGATTAGTAAGAGGAATAGATAAAATACTTTCATGAATTTTCATTTAGTTGGTAAAAACCTGACAGCTAAGATAATTGTTGGATTTAATCTTTCACAATGTTTGTTAGTATAGCAACCATTTACTCATTTTAAGGTAATCCCTTGTTAGATTGTAATTGCTAGGCTCGGGAAAATTTAAGATAAAACCTTTCTGGAATAGTCTAAACGGAATAATTTTCTCCTGTTTTGGAAAGCAGAGTCTATCTTTCTTCGGACTTGCCTTCCCTTGTTCTGCCGTAGTTCTTGCATCAGATTTAAAAAATATCATGAAATTTAGAGCTGCAAAAATCTACAGCTGCCACGGGTTTAATTTCAAATGGCAGATGTCCTTTTGCCGGGCTGTCCGTTCCAATGAAAAACAAGACCGAGTAAAACAAACCTTGCCGGAGGAGGTTCCAGCTATCGCTGGAATGAAAACGATTTCTTGCCGGAATTACTCCGGAGGAAAGGAAGAAATAAGCTATAATACGCAGGTATTGCTTTACAAAATCAAATTATTTTTGCTCTAAACCCTAACCTGACAAACTATAAAATTTTTTTTTATCCTTCCTTATCTCGAAAAGTCAAATTAAAAAGAGATAGGTAACAAGCAGAAAAAACAAGTACCATTTGCAATCCAAAAAATAGATTTATTTACTTGAATACAAAAACTATCTATTTTTCCATTTAAAAGTTTTAATCATCTGGTCTATATCCTTTTTAAGGAATTCCATTACCGGCTGTATTGAATCTAGCCTTGGTTGCTCATTGAAATAAAGGGCTCCCCGAAGATAGTTTTTTGTACTGTCTGTAAGGAAAAACTGGATAGATGATGCGGTATTCCCATCAATGGAATAATAAATTCCGTGAACATTTTCTTTAGGATTAGAGATAATACCCTCATCAATAGCGGTGGCCTTTACAGTATGCTTAAACGCAAAAGTCCTGGCATCTTCAGTCAGTTGATTGAATTCGGCTATAGATGAAATCACCTGATAACTTAAATGAATTCGTGCATTAAAATCGGGGTAATTTACATTTAGCCAGCATGGTTTTGAATTCCTGCTACTATCTGGTTGAACTTTTGCATAATCAGGGAATTCAAAGGAATATGGGCAATCGCCAGAATAGCTCTGGTATTTTTTTTTTGGAAATTGAATTCTGAAATATGCCCTCGGTTTTGGAGAATAATCAGTTCCGCAGGAAACAAGCAGCACTGCTGTTAAAATATACAGAGCAATAGCACGCGTTTTCATTAGCTATTCCATATTTCCCAGGATTTTTCTGCCTGCATATGCAGCATTTCCAAACCATTTTTTATGGCTGCACCTTTGGCTTTTCCCCGTTTAAGAAATTCCGTTTCGGCAGGATTATACACCAGATCATACAAGAGGTGTCTACTACTCAGTAATTCGTAGGGTATATCCGGACATTCTTCAATATTTGGAGCAGTTCCTAGTGGGGTTGTATTTATGATGAGCAGATGGTCATTCATAATATGTGGTGTCAATTTATTATAAGTAAATTGCTTTTGAATGTTTTTTCTCGAAACCAGGTGATAAGAAATGCCAAACTTTTCAAGCACATAAGCCACTGCCCTGGAGGCTCCCCCGGTTCCAAGAACCAAAGCCTTTTGATGATGCTTTTTGAGTAATGGTTTCAAAGATTCTTCAAAGGCATAGGCATCTGTATTATATCCCTCAAGCCTGACATTCATTGAAGAAAGTTCACCGCTAAAAAACGCCTCAACCGGCTGATGGTTAACAATTTTTATACAGTTTACCGCATCTATCTCTTTAGCTGCCGGATCTATCTTATCCAGATAATACATTACCCCAATTTTATGGGGAACAGTTACATTTAGTCCGCATAAGTCGGGAATACCCTTTATCAATTCAGGAAGATCACTCAGATTCGGAAGCGGATAAAGTTCATATTGATGATTATCCAGTCCATTGTTCAAAAATTTTTCACTAAAATATTTTTTTGAGAAAGAATGTGTGAGTGGATATCCAATCAAACCGTATTTTTTCATATAAACTAAATTGAAATAGGCTAAGAAGGATTATAATACCTGAACCTGCATTATTTACATACTAAGAAAATGATCAAAAGTATCGCTTCTTAACCCCAAGCGTAAAGTTTCAACCGGAATTACATCTGCAGGTGCGATATTTCCAAGATTAATATTAGTACCAATTAATTTAATGAACCAAACCTGCTGTGCCTTTTGAGGCGCTTCCCAGATTATAGTTTCTGCAGGAATCTGAGTCAAAATCTCATCTACCAGACCTTGCCTTACTTCACCTGAATCGCGGTACAGACCAACATTGCCACTCTCACGGGCTTCAGCAATAACTTTCCAGGAACCTGCTTCAATTTCAGCCTTCATCAAATTGATCCACTTATAGGGAGCAAAGATTTTTGCGGCATCCTTTGATCCAACTTCAGAAATAACTGTTACCTGTTCACTAAGCTTATTGATATACTCACACTTTTCTTCATGAGGAATAGAAATTGATCCATCAGATACTTCAGCATACTTCATATCGTATTTATCCAGTATCCGGCGATAATCATCAAACTGATTTCTTATGATAAAGGCCTCAAAGAGAGTCCCCCCAAAGTAAACCGGGATATTAGCGTCTCTGTATATTTTTAATTTATTTTCGAGATTGGGAGTTACATAAGATGTCGCCCAGCCTAATTTTACAATATCAGTATGCGGTCCTGCAACTTCAAGGAAATCTTCGATCTCACGTACACTTAGTCCCTTATCCATAACCATAGTCAAACCGTTCTGACGAGGCTTTTGTGTACGCTCAGGGATGTTTTTTAGAGTATAATTCATCTGTTATTATAATTGATTCTAGAATGCCCTTAAATGTATTTCCATCTTAAATTCAGGCTATTTGCACAGGTGCAAATCTCCAAAAAAAAACGAGAACCTAAAGGCTTATATTTTTTTTGCTTATTTAACGGGTATATCGGTTAATTATATCAACAATAACCTTATTTTCATGGAGTTGAGGAAGGTATTCAAATAGTATATGGTGTTTCTCAGGATCTGAATTTAAGGCTGTCTCAAGATAGATCAGCGCCTCACTGAACTGATGAGCGGCAAACAGATAAGCCACCATTCTGTAATATAGTTCGGCAGAATCGGGGTTGTTTTTAATTCCTTCGGAGATAACCTCAATGGCAGAATCCAGTTTATCCTGTTCAAATAAAATTGATGAATAATCCAGCCAGGCCTCAATATCCACTGGATTTAACTCCAGGACTTTTTCATAGGCCTTTTCCGATTCCGGTAACTGCTTTAGTTTATATTGGGCATCCGCAATAGCGAACCAGTAATCCGCATTTTTATCATCGAGATCAAGTGCCTTCCTATAAAAGTAAAGCGATTCAAAATATCTTTCTTCAAAATCAAGAGTTACTCCGATACCAAACCATGCGTCCGATTGCGCTGGATCCAATTTTACTGATTTTTTATAATAAGACCGGGCCTCGTCCATGCTTTCGAGTTTCTCATAACATTCACCAATGGCACAATAAGTGTCCCCACTGGGCGGCTCATATTCAAAAGTTTGCTTGTAAACTTCAATAGCTTCTGCATAGCGGTCGAGATGGACAAGTGCATTTCCCTTATTGAAGTAGGCTGATGCAAAATTATCTTTAATCAGGATAGCGTAATCATAAGCATCAATAGACTTTTCAAAAAGATCCATTTTATTAAATGCATTACCAAGGTTATACCATGCAGCATAGGAATATGGCTCATTATCAATGTACTGCTCATAAAATTTGATGCTTTCTTCCTGCTTATCCAAAACATCATAGCAGAACGCAAGTTCATAAAGTGCATCTTGATTTTCCATGTTTTGCTGCAGACATTGTTTAAGATAATTTACAGAGTTTTCATAATCACCCATACTTTGGTATACATAGGCAATATGGAGCAAAATCTCATCTGTACTTTCAGCAAGTGTTAATGCCTTTTCATAATTGTCGAGAGCATCCTGGTGACGCTCCATTCCCTCATAAACATTGCCCCTGATGGTATAGATATCTGCTTCAGAAGGTTCCAGTGTTTCAGCTCTGCAAAGAGACTCAAAGGCAAGATCAAATTGATTGGTTGCCACATAAAGTTGGGCTTGCTTAATTGAAAAAACTGCTGCGAATGGATGCTGATTTATAGCATAATCAGTAACCTGCAATGCTTTAATAGGATCATTTTTTTCAATATAGTACTCAATTATATTTTCAAATGCCTGAGCATCAAAAAAATACTGATCCTGATTACGGATCATCTCTTCATATCTCTCTACCGAAAATCTGGGATCTTCAGAAAAGCCAAACTCAAAATCTTCTTCCATTCTAAAATAATACGGTTAAGAACGTTCTCCTGGCACATTGTGTATAATCTTGCACCTTATTTATTTTAAATTAAACCAAATCAACAACTGTTTTGCTTTTATTTTTCAACATCCTGACATCACAATGCTTAATTAGCTGAAAATAAATAAATAAGCGGCAGTTTTGGAGTTATGATTTATTATGAAGCTTTCAGAGGCCCTTATGAGAATTGCTTAACTTTACAAAAATACGAAATTTTATGCAAATAGATGTTTTACCAGTATTAGAAGTTCTTGGAATCCAGAAGGTCAATGAAGCCTGCAGCACAGGCAAGGTTTGGAGTAGTAATGCGCAACAACACGCGCATAGAATTGTTTCGCCGGTAGATGGCAAAGAGATTGCTTCGGTAAGGTTCTCAACTAATACTGATTATGAAAACACGGTCCTAATTGCCGAGGAGGCCTTCAGGACGTGGCGTACCTGGCCAGCTCCTAAACGTGGTGAGGTAATCAGACAATTAGGGGAAGCATTAAGACAGAATAAGGCCGATCTGGGTAAACTGGTTAGTTATGAAATGGGTAAAAGTTTGCAGGAAGGATATGGTGAGGTTCAGGAAATGATTGATATCTGTGATTTTAGTGTGGGTCTATCGCGACAGTTATACGGACTAACCATGCACTCTGAAAGGCCATCCCACCGAATGTATGAGCAATGGCACCCCCTTGGTATTGTTGGAATTATATCTGCCTTCAATTTCCCTGTTGCCGTTTGGGCCTGGAATATGTCCATAGCCCTGGTTTGTGGCGATGTGTGTATTTGGAAACCATCAGAGAAAACACCTTTAACGGCTATTGCATGCCAGCGTATTTTACAAAAAGTACTTGAAGCAAATGAAGTACCTGAAGGGGTATCTTGCCTGTTGGTCGGTGAACGCAATATTGGGGAACTGATGAGTCATGACAAACGAATCGGACTGGTTTCTGCAACAGGTTCAACACGTATGGGTAAGGCTGTTGGAGCGGCCGTTGGAGCGCGTCTTGGTCGTAGTTTACTCGAACTTGGTGGTAATAATGCCATTATAATTTCTAAAGACGCAGATCTTGAAATGTCTCTTGTGGGTGCTGTTTTTGGGGCAGTTGGAACTGCGGGACAACGTTGTACTTCTACGCGGCGACTAATTATTCATGAAAGTGTTTATGATGTCTTTAGAGATAAGCTTGTTAATGCATATAGACAATTAAAAATAGGTAATCCACTTGATGAAAACATACATGTTGGTCCCTTGATTGATAAAGATGCTGTAAGTGCTTATCTGAGTTCTATTGAAAAATGTAAAGCTGAAGGGGGCAATTTTGTAGTGGAAGGTGGAGTTCTTCAAGGCGAAGGGTATGAATCAGGTTGTTATGTAAAACCCTGTATTGCAGAAGCAAAAAATGATTTTGAGACAGTGCAGCACGAAACTTTTGCTCCAATTCTCTATTTAATGAAATATAACACACTTGATGAGGCAATCGCGATGCAGAATGGTGTGCCACAAGGGCTTTCTTCAGCCATCATGACTTTAAACCTGCGCGAATCAGAGCAGTTTCTTTCCTACTCAGGGTCAGATTGTGGTATTGCCAACGTTAACATTGGTACCTCAGGCGCTGAAATTGGTGGAGCTTTTGGTGGCGAAAAAGAAACCGGCGGCGGCAGGGAGTCGGGATCTGATGCTTGGAAAGCCTATATGCGTCGCCAAACTAACACAATCAATTATTCAGACAAATTACCCCTTGCGCAAGGCATTAAATTTGATCTTTAAAGAAAAAAGCTAAGGGCCTTCAATAAATATTATCTTAACTATTTAGGTGTTATAAAAAAAAATAACCACATAGAAACATCGTTTTTATTCAATTGAAAGTCGTTTCAATTCTTTAGAGAAATCAGAGCTATAAAAACCCAAGCATTCGGCTATAAAAACCTTTTTCTATGTTTCTATGTGGGTTATTAGATTATCTATTCGGGTATTTAATTTGTAAAAATTGAACCAAAGGGTTTATACTGATCAGTTTTTTAGCTTTATTAGAACATAAGCATCTGCAGAAAGCAAATCTTTATTGTCATTAAAGTTTATTCGATTGAATACTATTTGAAGGCTCAGGTCATTAAATTCAAGTCGCTTTGAAAGAAGTTCTCTGGAGACTTGTAAGTCTTGTTTGTCAGCCAATTTCTGCTTCTTAAATTCCATTTCCAATTGATTGATTAAGGTATCCAAGATGATATATTTTTCTTCGGGACCATAAATTACTTTCAATTTATTCTGATTTGCTACACGACTGATAAGCAATTTTCTATCATCTATGATGTTTGACAACGTATCGGATGGAACACTTAAGGGGAGCATGTAATCTGCTTCATTCAATGGAAGAAGGTTCATATTAAAGGCTTCAGCTCTATTCGTTCCAAGATTTAGTTTAGAACCGCTGGCATCATCCGGCTTAAGGTTAAGATAGGTGTACAACCAAAGTTTCTGACTGCTTCTGATCTCCCAGTTACTGGTTCGAGAATTATATTTTTTCTTTTTCTGAACAGAAAGTAATGAATCTGCAACCATAGCAGGATCCCGCTCAAGAATTGGGCTGAAACTTTCCAGGCCATGCATATTCACAAGGTAATCTACAATATTGATCATCCGGGTCATATCTGCCTTCCCAGGCTTCACTTTTAATGTAATGATTTTATCTCTTTCAAGGGATTGGTGTTTTTGAAACAATAGCTTAAGCTCATTTATCTGCGATATTTTTGATGTTGAAAATGCGCCCTGCGGACCATAAACAGACAATATGGTCAGCAGACACAAACTGAATGGGATAATCATAATATTCTGACTCTTTGAAAGCAAAAAATAGGCATTAATAAATGCAAGCCAGGCAGCCAGAATGATCAGAAAATAGCGTTCCTCAGTAATTCCATAATCAATGACTCTGGCTAGTACTGCCCATAAAAGCAATAGTATCAATGGGATCAACACATAATAAAAACTGCGGGTGAAGGTTTTCAACCATTTATTTTCATCCTGATTCCTTATGGGATAAATGAGCAGCAGTGATAATAATCCAAAAACTGCGTATCCGAGTATCAGGTTCGAAACCAGGCCTTTAGGCAGTTCCAATTCGATCAGAATCTTGGCTTCATACGCTAGCAGGATAGTTGCATATACTGTGGCCAGAGGTATAAGAACAAACTGAGTGAATATTTTAAGTCCGTGAGGGTACGTAGTATCCTTTTCAAGTCCATTGAGATTTGCAGGAACTCCCGACAGGAAGAAAACTGTTTGAAAGATACCTACTATCCACACCCATAATATGGCAAAGGTATCCCAGTCAAAATTGAAATTAAAGAGAAAATTCATGGATCCAACGGCAGCAGCAAGCCCAAGAAACAATGCTGCACTATAGATTCCGCCGATTAAAAAGCGCAGAAAGATAACCCTGTTGAATTGCCAGAACGCATTGATATGGCCCTTGCCGAAATAAGCAGCAAAAGAGACTGAAAGATGAGCTGCCAGAGC